>JBASAE010000691.1:0-4548 GCA_049654285.1 Microbacterium sp. | reverse complement strand
GCTCAGCGCCGCATGGACGCCCGGCCCCGTGGCATCCGTGCCGAGTGCGGCGAGCGAGACCAGGGCGTCGTCGATGCGGGCGTCCAGCCCCGACCACAGCACGTCGCTCTTCGAGGCGAAGTAGTTGAAGAAGCTGGACCGGCTCACGCCCGCTCGCCGGGCGATGTCGGCGATCGACGTCGACTCGTACCCCTGCTCCAGGAACAGCTCGCAGGCGGCCTCGGCGAGCGTCTCCCGAGAGGACGACCGGGGACGCCCCGCACGGGACACGCTGCTCATGCCCACAGCGTAGCGGGCACCCGCGCGGCGGAACGGGAGTACTGTGGTCCGAAGCAGTGTTGTTGGACGCAATCCAACAATTCCTTCTCCTCACGAATCCGAAGGGCTGTCATGCTCGACATCCAGATCGCCGGACTCGATCCCGAGTTCGTCCCCTACCTCGATGGCTGGGAACTGCAGCGACGCATCCATCACGAGGTCGTCGAAGGCGCGCGGCCCGACACCCTGCTGCTCCTCGAGCACGAGGCGGTGTACACCGCGGGCAAACGCACCGAGCCGCAGGAGCGCCCGCAGGACGGGACCCCCGTGGTGGACGTCGACCGCGGCGGGAAGATCACCTGGCACGGCCCGGGTCAGCTCGTCGGCTATCCGATCGTGCGCCTGCCCGAGCCCATGGACGTGGTCGCCCATGTCCGGCGCATGGAGCGCCTGCTCATCGACATCCTCCGTCCGCTCGGCGTCGAGGGATACCAGGTCGAGGGGCGTAGCGGAGTGTGGGTGCGCCGTCCGCTCTCCGAGGACAAGGTCGCCGCGATCGGCGTGCGCGTGCAGCAGGGCGTCACGATGCACGGCTTCGCGATCAACTGCGACAACACGCTCGCGGGCTTCCGTGGCATCATCCCCTGCGGCATCACGGATGCCGGCGTCACCACCGTCAGCGAGGTCACCGGCCGCGACGTGCACCCCGCGGACATCGTGCAGGCGGTCTCCGACGCCTTCGCCACGGAGTACGCGACCGCTGCGGAGGCGGCCGCATGAGCGCCGCACCCGAAGGCCGCAAGCTGCTGCGCCTGGAGATCCGCAACGCGGAGACCCCGATCGAACGCAAGCCGGAGTGGATCCGCACCAAGGCGAAGATGGGTCCGGAGTACCAGGCGCTGCACTCGTTGGTCAAGACCGAGGAGCTGCACACGGTCTGCCAGGAGGCCGGATGCCCCAACATCTACGAGTGCTGGGAGGATCGCGAGGCGACGTTCCTGATCGGCGGCTCGCAGTGCACTCGCCGCTGCGACTTCTGCCAGATCGACACCGGCAAGCCCGACGCCTACGACACCGATGAGCCGCGACGCGTCGCCGAGAGCGTGCAGCGGATGGGACTGCGCTACGCGACGGTCACCAGCGTCGCGCGCGACGACCTGCCCGACACCGGGGCCTGGCTGAACGCCGAGACCGTGCGGAGGATCCACGAGCTGAACCCGAACACCGGGGTCGAGCTGCTCGCCAACGAGCACAACGCCGATCCGGCCTTCCTCGGGCAGATCTTCGACGCCCGCCCTGAGGTGTTCGCGCACAACGTCGAGACCGTGCCGCGCATCTTCAAGCGGATCCGTCCCGCGTTCGCCTATGAGCGCTCGCTGAACGTCATCGCTCAGGGCCACGAGGCGGGGCTGATCACCAAGTCGAACCTCATCCTCGGCATGGGCGAGGAGCCGGAGGAGGTCGTTCAGGCGCTGCGCGACCTGCACGACGCCGGATGCGACATCATCACGATCACGCAGTATCTGCGCCCCACACCTCGGCACCTGCCGGTGGCGCGCTGGGTCAAGCCCGACGAGTTCGTCGGGTTCAAGGAGGAGGCCGAGCGGATCGGGTTCCTCGGCGTGCTCGCCGGGCCCCTGGTGCGGTCGTCGTACCGCGCCGGGCGACTGTGGGCGCAGTCGATGCTCTCGAAGGGTCGCCCGATCCCGCCGCACCTCGCGCACATCGCCGAGGGCGCCGATCTGGGCTTCGCCCAGGCCGTCTGACCCGCTGAGACTGCATGCCGTCTCACGGGATCAGTCGCCGCTCATCACCGACAGCACAGACCCGTCGGAGGCGAGGTTCACCAGCAGCACGTCATCGGTGGCGTCGACGTCGAGGGCGTATTCGAGCACGGCGAAGGGGTCTCTGCCGCCGTGCTCGTCCACGAGGATCGTCATGCTCACCAGGACCAGCGAGCGGATGATGTCCACGGCGCCGTCGCCGGAGACGTCGACGAGGAGCCCGGCCAGCTCGTCCCCGAACTCCTCCTGCTGCTGCAGCACGAACTCGGTCACCTCGCTGGTGCGGTCGTCGACCTCGGCGAGCATGGCGCGCCGGGCGGTGGCGTCCACGTCCTCGAGGCCGCTGATCAGCGCCGCGGCGATGTCGAGCGCGGCCATCGACACGTCGTCCTGATCCGGAGCGGTGAGGTCGATGGTCACGGACTGGTCGCCGAGATCGACCCGCTCCGACCAGAAGATCGATCCGTCCGGGCCCGAGGAGAGAACTCCGAAATAGTCGTGTTCGATCGCCATATCGCTATGCAACCAGCCTTGTGCGCGTTCCGCCAGTGCCGCTCCGTCAGTCGCCCACCAGCGCCTGCACGAACACGTGCGGGGTGAATCCGGTGAGGTCGTCGATCCCCTCGCCCTGCCCGAGCAGCTTCACGGGGATGCCGGTGCGCTCCTGCACGGCGAGCACGAATCCGCCCTTGGCCGAGCCGTCGAGCTTGGTGATCACGAGCCCGGTGACGCCGGCGTGCTCGAGGAAGGCCTCGGCCTGCATCACCCCGTTCTGGCCGGTGGTGGCGTCCAGCACGAGCAGCACCTCGCTGATCGGCGCCTGCTTCTCCACGACCCGGCGGATCTTCGTCAGCTCGTCCATCAGACCGCCCTTGGTGTGCAATCGGCCGGCCGTGTCGACGATGACGATCTCGGTGCCGTTCTGTTTGGCGTACTCGATCGTCTGGAAGGCCACGGACGCCGGATCCTGCCCCTGCTGCTGCGGCTTCACGATCGCCGCTCCGGCGCGCTGCGCCCAGGTGGCGAGCTGCTCGACCGCGGCCGCGCGGAACGTGTCGGCGGCGCCGACCACGACGCTGCGCTCATAGCGCCGCAGGAACTTCGTGAACTTGCCGATCGTCGTGGTCTTGCCCACGCCGTTGACGCCCACGACGAGCACGACCGCGGGCCGCTCGGTGAGCTTGAGCGTCGTGTCGAACCTCGCGAAATGCTCTTCGAGGGTCTCCCGCAGCATCCGCTGCAGATCCTTCGGGTCGGTCGTGCGGTAGCGGTCGACCTTCTCGCGCAGCTCGTCGATGACGCGCTCGGCGATGTCGGGGCCGAAATCCGCGCCGATCAGGGCGGTCTCCAGGTCTTCCCAGGTCGTCTCGTCGATCGTGGGCTTGACGAACATGCCGCGCAGTGCGCGACCGAGGGACCAGGACTTCTCCGCCATGCGTCCAGCCTACTTCGGCGATCGATCCGTGATCGGCTACGAGGCGACGCGGTCGCCGACGCGCTGGCCGACGACGGCGGAGACACCGTCCTGGCGCATCGAGACGCCGTAGAGGGCGTCGGCGATCTCCATCGTGCGCTTCTGATGCGTGATCACCAGCAGCTGGGAGCTCTCGCGCAGCTGCTCGAACACCGTCAGCAGTCGCCCGAGGTTCGCGTCGTCGAGCGCCGCCTCGACCTCGTCGAGGATGTAGAACGGGCTGGGCCGCGCCTTGAAGATCGCGACCAGCAGCGCCACGGCCGCGAGCGACCGCTCCCCGCCGGAGAGCAGCGAGAGCCGCTCGATCTTCTTCCCGACCGGACGGACCGCGACCTCGATCCCGGTGGTCAGCATGTCGTCCGGGTTCGTCAGCGAGATGCTTCCCGATCCACCGGGGAACAGCAGCGGGAACACCTCGGTGAACGCCTGCCGGGTGTCCTCGAACGCGGCCGCGAAGATCGACTGCATCCGCTCGTCGAGTTCGGCGATGATGGTCAGCAGGTCCTGCCGGGTCTTGGTGAGGTCGGCGAGCTGCTCGGTGAGGAAGGCGTGCCGCTGTTCGAGCGCCGCGAACTCCTCCAGCGCGAGCGGGTTGACCCGGCCCAGCTGGGCGAGCTTGCGCTCCGACTCCCTCAACCGCCGTTCCTGTATGCGCCGGTCGAACGGGATCGCGGTGTCCTCGTCGTCATCCGCACCGGGATCGCGAGGGACAGGCTGGTCCGGGCCATATTCCGCGACGAGGATGTCTTCGTCGAGGGCGAGCTCGGACGCCACCCGCTCGAGCAGGCTGGTCAGGTGCAGCTTCTTCTCGTGGATCTGCAGTTCCAGGCCGTGCACGCTCTCGGTGAGGCCGGCCAGCCGCTCCCGCAGCGATGTCTCCTGCGCGCGCAGCGTCGTGAGCTCCTCGTTGTGCGCGGAGCGCTCGGCCTCGGCGGCGGCCAGCGCCATGCGAGCCTCGGTGACCGATCGATCGATCGAGTCGAGCACCCGGGGCAGCTCATCGGCGACGGCCTGCGCGGCCTCGCGCTGGGC
>JBASAE010000690.1:0-1837 GCA_049654285.1 Microbacterium sp. | reverse complement strand
GTCCAAGCAGAATCTTCGTCAACTAGTTGATGTTGAGAAGGAAACATGCAATGGTTTGCGTAAGAACTTGATGTACGACCGAGGATGAGGATCACGATGGATGCGACTCGAACACTGCTGATCGCCGGCGGTCACGTGGCGACCATGGACGCGGACGACACCATCCACGCGGGCGGCTACGTGCTGATTCGGGGAGGGCTCGTCGAATCGATCGGGCCCGCGCAAGACACCCCGCAGCATGCGGACGAGCGCATCGACGCCACAGGCTGCCTGGTCATCCCCGGCTTGATCAACACCCACCAGCACCTTTGGTACAACCTGATGAAGTGCATCAGCGACGGCATGCTTCTCGAGCCGCGTGGCCGGATGCTCAAACTGCCGGCTACGGCGGCTCTGCAACTGGGTGACCTCGAATGTTCAGCCTACTTGTCGGGTCTTGAGATGCTGTCGTCCGGCACGACGACCTTCCTCAACCACTCGGTCACCACGACGGGCGAGGCGGAGGTCGAAGCCCAAATCCGTCCCACCGCAGAACTCGGTCTCCGCCAGGTGTTCGCCAAGGAACTGCGACCCTACCCCAGCGTGGCGGACTCGGTCGCACTGGCGGAGCAGACCCACAGAACCTGGGAGGGCGCCTACGGCGGGCGCGTGAACGTCGGTCTGGTCGTCGAATCAACAGCGCACTGGATCGCCAACGGATCCAGCAGCGAAGAGATGATTCTTGCGGGGAAGGACCTCGCCGACCGCCTCGACCTCAGGATCAGCGCGCACCTCGCCGGCGGAACGATGTCTCGCGAGCAGGGTTACCTGAAGTACGTGATCGAGACCGGCCGCACAGAGGTGGAGTATCTGCAGCGGATCGGCGTTCTGGATGAACGCTGGGTCCTGGCGCACGTCATCAACGCCACACCCCGCGACATCGAACTGCTCGCGAAGTCTGGAGCAACCGTCAGCCACACCCCGACGGCTGAAGCGAGCCGAGGCGGCGGAATCACGCCGGTCCGCCAGATGCTCGCCGCCGGCGTCAATGTGCACCTCGGCACGGACGGGCCCAACGTGGACACGACCGTCGACATGGTCGAGCAGATGAAGATCACGATCCTGCTTCAGAATCAGCTCGCCTCTGCGCGGGCCGTGGATGCCATCCGCACGCTGCGGATGTCGACGATCGACGCGGCGCGCGCCCTCGGCATCGCCGACCGGGTCGGGTCACTCGAGCCCGGAAAGGTCGCGGATGTCGCTATCTTCGACATGAGCGAGCCGCACACCGCTGTCAGTCATGAGCCGCTCAGTGTCTTCGTGCACGCTATGCGCGGACGGGACGTGCGCGACCTGATCATCGACGGCCAGATCGTCATCCGTGATCGCGGATTCGTCAAGATCGGCGACGATGCCGTGGCCTCGATCCTGGACGAGGCTACCGGGCGCGCCCAGGCACTGCTCGAGCGAGCGCACCTGTCCAACCCGCGTTGGAATCCCTCAGCTTCGGAAGGAGCGCTCGTCGATGCCTGAGACCACTGAGACCCACCGCGCCACGACAGACGAAACGCAGATCGTAATGTCGAACTGGGCACCTCGCATGATCGCACAGGGGATCGACAGCAATGACTTCGAACGTGTGACTGCCACCGTCAACCGCTGGGCGGACTGGCTACCGGCCTGGGAGTCACTTGCCGATGGCTACGTCGAGGCCGCACGAGAGGCTGAGGCCTCCCACCACACGACATCGGCGGGGGAACTCTGGCTTCGCGCGGCGATCAGCTACCACTTCGCCCGCTTCGTCTGGGTCGTCGAGCCGGTGCGCAACCGCTCTGTGCTGGCGAAGTCGGTCGCCGCA
>JBASAE010000689.1:0-2523 GCA_049654285.1 Microbacterium sp. | reverse complement strand
ATCCCTCGTCCTGCACCCGCACGGTGCCGCCGGCGGCATCGACCACGCGATGCGGATCTCCTCCCGGCGAGGCGAACGCGGTCGCGGCGTAGGGGCGACGCGGTTCATCCGGCTCGGCGAGGCCGGGCAGCGCGACGAGCGTCACCTCGGGTGAGGCGTTGTCGGCCGCCAGCAGGTCGTCCAGCTCGTCGGCGCGCCCTTCGGCGGCCAACGCCCGTCGCAGGGCGCGGATCACCCACACCGGGTGCGCGGTGCGCAGCGCGAGCCGCTCGTCATCCGAGCGGGCGTGGTCCTCGATCCGCTCCTGCCAGGCGTCCGGCTCCTCCCGGGTGATGCGCCGGAGCACGGCGTTCGCGAACCCGGACGCGCTCCGGCCGACCTCCCGCGCCACGAGGTTGACCGACTCGTTGACCGCGGCGTGCTCGGCGACGCGCATCGACAGCAGCTGGTGCACGCCGAGTCGCAGCGCGTCGAGCACCGCCGGGTCGATCGCGTCGACGGGGCGCCCTGCGGCCTCGGCGATCACGGCGTCGTAGGTGCCTCGACGACGCAGCGTGCCGTAGGTCAGCTCGGTCGCCAGAGCCGCGTCCTGAGAGGTCAGCCCCGCTTCGGCGATGAGGCCGGGCAGCAGCAGGTTCGCGTAGGCGTCGTCGTCGGTCACCGCGCGGAGCACGTCGTAGGCGACCCAGCGTGCCGGCTGCACGGAGCGATCGGGCCGCGCGGATCCCGGGGACGGCGTGGGACCGCCGCGCTGCGCGGCCGTGCCCGACCGATCCCGGCTCATGATCCGACCCTCGGGCTCTGCGCGCGCTGTCCGCGCCACCAGTCGGCGGCCGACATCGGCGCCTTGCCGGCGGGCTGCACGCGACTCACGGCGAGCGGAGCGGATCCCGTGCCGATCAGCACGCGATGTCTCTCGCCGACGACCCGCCCGGGCTCGAGCGGCACAGCCTCCGGAGCGGGCGCCATCTCCAGGATCTTCAGGCGCGCGCCGTCGAAGGTGGTGTGGGCGCCCGGCTCGGGGGTGACTCCGCGGAACCGGGCGTAGATCGCCTCGAGAGGCTGTGACCAGTCCAGGAGCCCGTCCGCCAGCCCGAGTTTGGGAGCGAGCGTCGGCTCGCCGACCTGCGGGACGGCGACCGCGGTGCCGGCGGCGATCTCCGCGACGACCTCGGCGGTGAGCGTCGCGCCGTCCTCGGCGAGCACGTCCAGGGCGACATCGGCCGTCGCATCCGCGGGTAGCGCCACCTCGCGCATGGCGTACACGGCGCCGGCGTCCAGTTCGGGGACCAGGTCGAACACCGCGACGCCGAGCGACGCGTCCCCGGCGATCAGCGCCCGCTGCACCGGCGCCGCGCCGCGCCAGCATGGCAGGAGCGAGAAGTGCAGGTTGATCCAGCCGTGCGCGGGCGTCGAGAGCAACGGCTCGCGGACGAGGCCGCCGTACGCCACGATCACTCCGAGGTCGGGGGCCAGCTCGGTCAGCCGTGCGGTCGCCGCCTCGTCGAGCCGTGCGGTCTTCATCACCGGGAGCCCGAGGTCGACGGCGGCCTGCGCCACCGGGGAGGGCGTGAGCACCCGCTTGCGGCCCTGCGGGGCGTCCGGCCTGGTGACGACGGCGACGATCTCGTGCCGGGGCGCGAGAAGGCGCAGGGTCGGCACGGCCGCCGCGGGGGTGCCGGCGAAGACGAGTCGCATGAAGGTGCTCCGGTGGGATGTCGGGAACAGAGGTCCGGGTCAGATGTCTGGTTCGAGGATATCGAGGTGCAGGCTGAGGCCGGACCTGCCGCGCGCCCTCCGGTTGCGGGTGGCGTCGGCGATCACCGCGGCACGCAGCGCGGCCGCCACCGCGGGACCGGCGGCGTACCCGAACCGCACCAGCGCGCGCACCCTGCCCTCGTCGCCGAACGGCACGGGTCCGAGCACGGCCTCCGCCGGGATGCCGATGGCTCGCACCTCATCGATCGCGCCGCGCACCACCGAGCCGATGCCGTCGAGCTGGGCGATGCGGGTGGCGGGAGGCATGTGCAGCGGCGCCCGCTCCTCGAGCTCCACGCCGGCATGGGCGGCCTGCGTCCACGTCGCCATCGCGCGGGCGACGGGCCCGTCGACGCCCACCAGGTGGATCGGCGCCCCGGGGGCGGCCAGCGCCGCGGCGTTCGACCACCAGCGCAGACAGGACTCGGCGATGCGCAGCTCCGGAGCCTGGAGCATGCGGGCGCCGTCCAGGAGCACCACGGCGTGATACCCGTCCTCGGCGAGCGGCTCCGCCCCTCGCGTGGCGATCACGAGAGCGGGCTTCGCCGGCACCTGCTCGACCGGATGCCCGCCGTCCGACACGATCACCCGCACGCCAGGGAATGCGCGTCCCAGCTCGTCCGCGGTGCGCTCGCTGCCCGACGACGCCAGACGCACCTGGACGCCGTCGCAGACGGGACAGTGCCAGGAGTTCGCCGCCCGGCCGCACCACCCGCACGTCGGCACCGCCCCGCGCCGGCGGGCGCCGAGCGGTCCGCCGCAGTG
>JBASAE010000688.1:0-4484 GCA_049654285.1 Microbacterium sp. | reverse complement strand
GTGCCGATGACGCCCTCGACCATCGCCGGAAACCCGTCACCGCGCACCGCGGCGACATCACCGGTGACGATCAACGTGACCGCGTCCGGAGGAACGGTCTGCGCACCCAGCGCGTCGAGGGTACGGCTCAGCTGCGTGCGCGCGTCGCGACCGGAACGTGCGACGAGAAGGGCGTGGACTCGGGCTGCCATGACGAAGCAAGCCTAAGCAACGGTTCGCGCCCCGGGCTGAACGCCCTCGGCGCGCCCGGGAAGCCGGTGGATGCCCGCGATCGGCTCAGCTCGCGCGGCGCTTGAGCTTGCGCCGCTCGCGTTCGGAGAGCCCACCCCAGATGCCGAAGCGCTCATCGTTGTTCAGCGCGTACTCCAGGCACTCCCCGCGCACGTCGCACGAGCTGCAGATCCGCTTGGCATCGCGGGTCGATCCGCCCTTCTCGGGGAAGAACGCCTCAGGGTCGGTCTGCGCGCAGAGCGCATCGGCCTGCCACGCGAGCAGATCGTCGTCATCCTCCGTGGGCCTCCGGACCCCGGGAACGCCGAGATCGACCGGATCGACGTACCAGTTCCCAGGAACTTCTGAACGGTATCCCGTCATCTCGGTCTCCCAACGCCTCACCGTGCCCCCCGCGGGCCATGCACTAGTAATTACACCCGTGTCATTCCGGATGGTCAAGTCGCGGATCGTAAACCCTCAAGCAAGTCTTTAAGGTTTTAGGCGTTCCTCGGCGTGTCGCACGGCAGAAGAGTGCGCGGGAAGGACTCAGGCCCCCGGTTCGGCGATGAAAGCCTCGCCACGGCCGCGCAGGACGAGCGCGTCCGCCTCGGCGGTGAAGGCGACGGTGCCCACCGGCACGGGAAGGGGGACGGCATCCGGGGCATCCGAGACCGTGACGTCACCGGCGGTCACGAGCACCATCGCGGGAGCGCGCACCTCGACCCGCAGTCCCTCGCCGCCCGCATCCCCGCCGAGGGACACACGACGGAGGGCGAAATCGGAGACCGGGACCGGGTACCCGGCGATCGCCCCCGCCCCCGGACGCAGCACCTCCACCGGGCCAGGCACGGTGTCCAGGATGTTCAGCAGCTCCGCGACATCGATGTGCTTGGGGGTGAGGCCTCCGCGCAGCACGTTGTCGCTCGCGGCCATGATCTCCACCCCGATGCCGGACACGTAGGCGTGCAGCAGACCCGCCCGCAGGAACACGCCTTCCCCCCGAGTGAGCACCACCACGTTCATCAGCAGCGCCACCGCGACGCCCGGATCGCCCGGGTTGCGGTCCGCCACCGTGCGCAGCACGCGCAGCTCGGTCTCGAACTCGTCCGAGGACGCCGTGTCGAGCGCCGCAAGGACGTCGTCGATGACGCCCGCCGCCACGCCGGAGAGCAGCCAGCCGATCGTGTCGCGCAGCACGTCGGCCTGCTCGCCGGCGCCCATCAGCCGATCGCGCAGCGCGACGACGCCCGGCGCCTCGCCCAGCTCCGCCACCAGCCGCAGGGTGTCGGACACCGGCCTCAGCCCGCAGAGCGCCTCGAACCGCTCCCCCAGCACGACGATGAGCTCGGGCTTGTGGTTGTCGTCCCGGTAGTTGCGGCGCGGATCGTCCGCAGCCAGACCGGCCTCGCGCGCGAAGCCTGCGCGGGCCTGCTCGCGGGTCGGATGCACCTGGATCGAGAGCGGGTCAGCCGCGGAGAGCAGCTTCAACAGGTAGGGCAGCGATCCTCCGGTCACCTCGTCGAGGGTGCGCCCGTCCCGGACGTCGGCCGGGTCGCCGGGATGATCGCCGAACCACACCTCCGCCTCGGGAGCGGCCGAGGCCTCGCGACCCTCCAGGTCGGCGAGCAGAGTGGTGGATCCCCAGGCGTAGTCCCGCGGCACGTTCGTCAGGCTGAGCAGCATGCCCTCAGCCTAGGCCGCGCCCGCCGCTGCTCGGTCGGCTCCCGGCCCGGCGCGGTAGCCTGATGCCGATGGCCCAGTACAGCAAGCACCCCGCGGCGCCCGCCCCGACCGCCCCCGAGCGCGAGGCCACCGGGCACCTCGCGCTGCGCGGCTACATCGTGCTCACGCTGTTCGCCACGCTCGCGCACACCGCGGTCTACAACCTGCTCGGTCCGATCGGGGCCGTCATCGCGATGACCGTGCTGACCGGCGGCGTGCTGGGCATCTGGATCCCGGCGATCGTGCGTCAGCGCCCCCGACGGTTCCCCTGGCGCCGACTCCCCTGGGTCGCCCTCGGCTACGGTGCCCTCGCGCTGACCTCGATCCTCTGGTCGCGCTGGCCCGGCGCCACCGCGCTGACCTGGGCCCTCCTCGCCGCGATCACCGCGAACGCGCTGTTCGCGGCGTCCATGCTCTCCTGGCAGGAACTGGTGCGCGCCCTCTCCAGCGCCCTGAAGTGGATCCTGGGCCTCTCCCTGGCGATCGAGCTCTGGGTGGCTCTCGTCCTGGGGCATCCGATCCTGCCGAACTTCGTCGACCTCCCGCCGGGCAAGATCGACCCGCACATCTACTGGGTGCGCGGCAATCTCTTCGACGGAGGACGCATCCAGGGCGTGGTCGGCAACGCCCACACCCTCTCGATGATGTGCCTGCTGGCGCTCATGGTGTTCGGCGTGCTGTTCTTCGCCCGGGTACGGCGGCGCGGCGCGCTGATCGGCTGGGCGCTGCTCGCCGTCGTGCTGCTGGTGAAGGCCGCATCGGCCACGAGCTATCTGTGTGCCCTCGCCGCCGCGGCGGTCCTCGTGCTCGCCCTGATCATGCGCACGCTGCGCCGGCCTTCGCAGCGCACGGCGCTGTACGCCTCGTCCCTGATCGTCGTCGCCGCCGCAGTCACCGCCGGCTGGCTGTTGCGCGACCGCCTGCTCGCCGCGCTCGGCAAGGACGCCGATCTGACCGGGCGGTTCGAGATCTGGGCGAAGGTCTGGGAGCGCGCGATCACGCGCCCGGTGTTCGGAAACGGTTTCTCCTCGCCGTGGGTGCCCTGGGATCCCGGGTTCGCGGGCTGGATCGTCGACCACAAGCTCAGCGTCTTCCACGCGCACGACATGTGGCTCGACGTGTTCTTCCAGCTCGGCGCGATCGGCCTGATCCTGATGGCCGTCGCCTGGGCCGCCCTCGCCTGGCGGGCCTGGTTCTTCGCCGTCGACCGTCCGCGCTGGGATCTCGACGCCGCCCGGCCCTACTCGTCGCTGTCGCTGCTGCCGACCATGATCGTGGCGACGCTGCTCGTGGAAGGCCTGGCGGAATCGGCTCCGATCATGCTCTGGGGCTGGATGCTCCTCGTCATGCTCTCCTTCAAGATCAAGACCGCGCCGCTGATCACACCGAACAGACCCCTGGTCGGAGCGGGTCGCGACGAGCACTCCGCGCCATGACCGGCTACCCGCTGCGTCTGCTCGCCTCGGCCGAGTTCGCCCGGGCGTACACGATCGCAGCGCTCCTGGCGGCGTTCGCCGCTCTGCCGATCGAACGGCTCACCTCGTCCGCATCCCATGCCACGATCGTCGCGACGCTCGCCGTGATCGGCGTCGCCGTGCTGTTCGCCCGGCGCGAGGAGCTGAGCCCGCTGCGTCTGGCTCCGTCCTCCCTGCTGGCATTCCTCGCGCTCGCGCTGGTCAGCGTGTTCTGGACGTTCGACCACTCGGACACGCTCGTGGGCTGGGCCGCGCTGCTGGGGTATTCGGTCCTGGCCATCACGATCGGCCACATCCGGGACACCCTGCAGACCGTGCGCGCGATCGGGGACACCCTGCGGTGGCTGCTGATCGCCTCGCTCGGCATCGAGATCGTCTCGGGCGTCCTGCTGGACAGGCCACTGCCGCTTCTCGGGGTAGAGGGCGATCTGGCGGTCGGCGGCCCGATCCAGGGCATCTTCGGCACACGCAACCTGCTCGGCTTCGTGGCCGTCATCGCGCTCATCACGTTCATCATCGAATGGCGCACCCGGTCGGTGTCCGCTCCGGTCGCCGTCGGATCGACGGCGCTGGGCGGATTCCTCGCGCTCCTGTCGGCCTCCCCCACTGTCGTCGTGCTCGCCGCGGGCGTCGGCGTCGCGAGTCTCGCCCTGATGATCGTGCGCCACACCCCCTCCGTGCACCGCACGAAGGTGCAGTGGGCGCTGGGCGCGGTCGTCGCCGCCGGTCTCGCGACCGCATTCGGTCTGCGTCACCAGATCATCCGACTGCTCGACGCCGGGTCCGACTTCTCGATGCGTGCGGACCTGTGGAACGAGATCCTCGACTTCGTCGCGCAGCGCCCGATCCTCGGCTGGGGCTGGTCCGGCCCGTGGCGGACCACCGAGTTCCCCTTCACCCTCATCAACATCGTGCTCGACGAGCAGCACAAGAGCGCATTGAACTCCTACTTCGACGTCCTGCTGCAGCTCGGCGCCGCGGGCCTGGTGCTGTTCCTCATCCTCGGCGGGGTCGCGATCATCCGCTCCTGGTTGGTCGCGAGCACCCGCAGGCCGGTGCTCTACGCCTGGACAC
>JBASAE010000687.1:0-4367 GCA_049654285.1 Microbacterium sp. | reverse complement strand
CCGTCATCGTGCGCAGCACGCCGTTCGGCTCCGAGGACCTCGACGCCGGCCCGCGTCTGCGCGTGGTGGGAAGGCACGGTGTCGGCGTCGAGAACATCGACGTCGACGCGGCCACGGCCCGCGGGGTCGCGGTGCTGAACACCGCCGGCGCCAACGCGGACAGCGTGGCGGAGTTCGCGGTGATGACCGCGATGATGGGGCTGCGTCGCCTGGGCGAGGTGCGGCGGGCCTGGACGGACGGTGCGCTGGAGGGCGGGTCGTTCCCCGGAGCGCTGACGCGTCGGGGTCTCATCGGCAGGGACCTCGCGGGACGCACGGTGGGCATCCTCGGCTTCGGCGCGATCGGCCGTCGGGTCGCCGCTCTCTGCGAGGCCTTCGGCGCCCGGGTGCTGTTCTCCGACCCGTTCGCCGATCCGGCGGACCCGCGGAGTCGCACCCCCGAGGCGCTCTTCCCCGAGGCGGACGTGCTCTTCCTGCACATGCCGCTCCTCGACGAGACCCGCGGGATGATCGACGACCGGGCGCTCGGCGCCCTGCCGCCCGACGCGGTCGTCGTGAACGCCGCTCGCGCCGAGATCGTCGACGCCGGATCCATGCTGCGCGCCCTGGACGCGGGCGTCGTGGCCGCGTACGCGGTCGACGTCTGGTCGCCGGAGCCCCCGGCCGCGGACGACCCGCTGGTCCGGCATCCCCGGGTGATCGCGACGCCGCACATGGCGGCGATCACCGCCGACGCCCTCGCCGCGATGTCCGACTCCGTGGTCGAAGGAGTGCGGGCGTTCCTGTCGGACGCCCCTGATCGCAGTCCGGTCAACGGGAAGGAGCTGTCATGACGGAAGCACGGGTTCGGAGCCATGGGGCGGCCGGCTGGTTCGACGGCGACGGAGCGGAGGTCACGACCGCGGATCCCTCGCATCCGCGGTCGACTGTCGCCCGTCTCTCGCCGGTGACCGGCCCCGCCGTCGCGCGACACATCGAGGCGGGGCGGGAGGCGCGCCGGCTCTGGCGCGAACGGCCGATCGGCGAACGCGGAGCCGTCCTGCGGACCGCGGCGGCCCTGCTCGCGGAGCGGGCCGACCGGATCGGCGTCGACCTCGCCCGCGACATGGGGAAACCCGTCCGGGAGGCCGTCGCCGAGGTGCGCCGGGCATCCGAGATCTTCGCCTATCACGCGGCCGCCGCCTGGATGCCGGTCGCGCACGGGTACGCCGGTGCGACCGGGTCGCAGACCGTGCAGGTCGTGCAGTGCCCGGTGGGCACGATCGCCGTGATCACACCGTGGAACTTCCCTGTGGCGATCCCCGCGTGGAAGATCGCGCCGGCGCTCGTCTTCGGCAACGGGGTGGTCTGGAAGCCGTCCTCCGCCTCGCCGCTCACCGCCCACCGGCTGATGGAGTGCCTGATCGACGCGGGACTCCCCGACGGAGTCGTCACGTGCCTGCATGCGCCGGGCCGGGTCGCGTCGTCGATCACCGGGCATCCGGACATCGACGCGGTGACGTTCACGGGCTCCACGGGGATCGGCAGGGGAGTCGTCCGGGATGCCGTGGACCGCGGCATCCCGGTGCAGGCCGAGCTCGGCGGCAAGAACGTGACGATCGTCTGGGAGGACGCCGATCTCGATCGAGCGGTGGCCGGGGTGCTCACGGGAGGCTTCTCCGGCAACGGGCAGAAGTGCACCGCGACCTCCCGCCTCATCCTCTCCGCGGGGATCGCCGACGACTTCCTCGAACGGCTGCGCCTGGCGGTGGCGGGGATCGAGGTCGGGCCGGCGGAGGACGAGGGGAGCGCGGTCGGGCCGCTCATCTCCGCGGAGGCCCGGGACGCCGCCCTTCGGGCGATCGACGAACAGGGCGGCAGGCTCGTGGCGGAGGCGCGGGTCCCGGCCGGGGCGACCGGCTGGTTCCTGCCTCCCACGGTCGTCGAGCTGGAGGCCGCGGACGGGCCGCTGTGGCGGGAGGAGCTCTTCGCGCCGGTCGTCGCCGTCGTCCGCGCGTCCGACGCCGACGAGGCGATCCGGCTGGCCAACGACACGGAGTACGGTCTCGCCGGAGCCGTGTACACGCAGCGGAGGGACCTCATCGCCCGCGTCGTCGCCGAGCTCGACGTCGGTATGCTGTCCGTCAACGAGCCCACCACCGGCGGGTACCCCTACGTGCCCTTCGGCGGCTGGAGGAGCTCGGGGCACGGGCCACGCGAGCAGGGGGAGAGCGCGCGGCAGTTCTTCACGCGCACGAAGACCGTGCACATCGGGCTGTGACCCGGAAGGAGCAGACGATGGAGGCCGTCGACCGTCATTTCCGCGAGGCCGTGCTGCGGGAGCTGCCCGCCGTCGACCTGGAGGCCGGCGGCGCCGTGCCGGATGAGCTGCTGCACGGGCTGTTCGCCTCCCAGCTGGTGAGCCGGCACGCCGATCTCGCGGCACGGGCGCTGCGGTCCCGGGGGCAGGGCTTCTACACGATCGGATCCGCGGGACACGAGGGGAACGCGGCGGTCGCCGCCGCCCTCGCCCCGACGGACCCGGCGCTGCTGCACTACCGCTCGGGCGGGTTCTATGCCGAGCGGGCACGTCAGCACGGCGGCATCGATGCGCTGCGCGACATCCTCCTGGGCGTCGTCGCCGCCCAGGACGACCCGATCTCCGGGGGCCGGCACAAGGTGTTCGGCCGCGCCGAGCTGAACATCGTGCCGCAGACGTCGACGATCGCCTCCCACCTCCCCCGTGCGCTGGGGGTCGCCCGCAGCATCGCGCACGCCCCGCTGCTCGGGGCGGACACGCCCTGGCCCCGGGACGCCGTGGTGGTGGCGAGTCTCGGGGACGCCTCCGCGAACCACTCCACCGCGGTCGGTGCGATCAACGCGGCCGCGCAGTTCGCGTTCCGCGAGATCGAGGTCCCGCTGCTGCTGGTCTGCGAGGACAACGGGATCGGCATCAGCGTGCCCACCCCGCGCGGCTGGATCCAGGAGGCCTGGTCGGGGAGGGCGGGGCTGCACTACGAGCGGGCGGGCGGCGTCGACCCGATAGCGGGGTTCGCGACGATCCGGCGAGCGGTCCGCACGGTGCGCGAGGAGCGCCGCCCCGTCCTCCTGCACCTGGAGACCGTCCGCTTCATGGCCCATGCCGGCGCCGACGTCGAGAGCGCCTACCGCTCGGCGGGGGCCATCGCGGCGGACCTGGCCCGAGACCCGCTGCTCCTCACCGCCGCTCATCTCGTCGGACGGGGCCTGGCGACGCCCGCCGAGCTCCTCACCCGGTACGAGGACACCGGACGCCGCGCCGAGGAGATCGCCGATGAGGTCAGCGGACGGGAACGGCTCTCGGACCCCGTGGTCATCGAGGCCCCGCTGCGACGTCACTCCCCGGATGCCATCCGTCGGTCCGTCGCGGACATGGCGGGTCGCGTCACCGGCGTCCTGCCGCCCGTCGACGCCCCTCTCACGCTCGCCCAGTCGATCAACCGTGCGCTGCAGGAGATCCTGCACGCCGTGCCGCACGCGGTGCTCTTCGGCGAGGACGTGGCCCGCAAGGGCGGCGTCTACGGCGTGACCCGCGGACTGCAGAAGACGTTCGGCGCGCATCGCGTGTTCGACACGATCCTCGACGAGCAGACGATCCTCGGTCTCGCGCTCGGCGCGGGGATCTCGGGCATGCTGCCGATCCCCGAGATCCAGTACCTGGCCTATCTGCACAACGCCGAGGACCAGCTGCGCGGTGAGGCCGCCAGCCAGGCCTTCTTCTCGGACGGCCGGTACCGCAATCCGATGGTCGTGCGGATCGCCGCCTATGGATACCAGAAGGGGTTCGGCGGCCATTTCCACAACGACAACTCGATCGCGGTGCTCCGGGACATCCCCGGGATCGTGATCGCCTCGCCGTCCTCGCCGCGGGATGCGGCCGCGATGCTGCGGACCTGCGCCGCCGCGGCCGAGGTCGACGGGCGGGTCTGCGTGTTCCTCGAGCCGATCGCGCTCTACCACAGCCGTGAGCTGCTGCCCGGGGACGGCGACGGGTTCCTGGAGGCCCATGCCGCACCCGAGACCTGGGAGGAGGAGCACGTCCCCCTGGGGCGGGCTCGGACCATCGGAGAGGGCGCCGATCTGACGATCGTGACCTCGGGGAACGGCGTCGTGCTCAGCCGCAGGGCTGCGGCGCTGCTCGACGCGGAGGGGATCTCCGTGCGTGTCGTCGATCTCCGCTGGATCGCGCCGCTCCCGGTCTCCGACGTGCTGCGTGAGGCCGTCGCGACCGGACGGGTGCTGGTCGTGGACGAGACCCGCCGCACCGGCGGCATCGGGGAGGGGGTCGTCGCGGAGCTGGTCGACGCGGGCTTCCGGGGCCCGATCGGGAGGGTCGCGGCGCGGGACAC
>JBASAE010000686.1:0-3162 GCA_049654285.1 Microbacterium sp. | reverse complement strand
CGTTGGGCCAGGACCGCTCGCGCCAGCGCTCCTCGAGCTCGGCGGGGGCGCGGCGGCAGCACGCCTCGGTGGCGTGCGGCGACACGCCGCGGTTCGTGGTGTCCCGGCCGACGAACCATCTCGTGTCGTCGAAGCGCACGCCCACGCTCACCGAGTGCAGCCCCTCGCTGGACGGCTCGACCCGAGCCGTGCACCAGTACGTGCCGTTTCCGGTGTCGGTGTACTGGTAGTAGGGGTTGAACCGGTCCTCGACGTCGAACACCTCGCGGCTGGTCCAGCGACGGCAGCACAGCTGCCCCTCGATCGCTCCGAGACGGTCGGTCGGGAAGTTCACGTCGTCGTTCTCGTAGGCCTTGGTGATCGTGCCCGACTCGTGCACCTTGAGGAAGTGCACCGGGATGCCGAGGTGGCGCGTCGCGAGGTTCGTGAACCGGTGGGCGGCCGTCTCGTACGACACCGAGTAGGCGTCGCGCAGGTCCTCGATCGAGATCGCACGCCGCGCCTTGGCGTCCTGGAGCACCGGGACCAGGTGCTCCTCCGGCATCAGGAGGGCGCCGGTGAGGTAGTTGGTCTCCACGCGCTGACGCAGGAACTCGGCGTAGCTGCGCGGCTCGGCGTGCCCGAGGATGCGGCTGGACAGGGCCTGCAGCACGGCGGTGCGCGCATCGCCCTTGGCCGGCACCCTGCTGGAGAGGTACAGCCGCCCGTTGGCGAGGTCGGCGACGCTGCGGGTGGTCGGCGGCAGATCGTCGGCGTAGTGCAGGGTGAACCCGAGGTAGGCCGCGATCTCGGATGCGGTGCGCTGGGTCAGCGGGCCGCCGGGATGCCGGACGGCGGCGAGGATCTCGGCGGCGTTCCGCTCGAGCCCCTCGAAGTAGTTGTCCTGTGTGCGCATCAGGTGGCGGAGCTCGACGTTCGCCCGGCGGGCCTCCTCGGGCGTCGCGGCGCGTTCGTCGCGCAGCCGCTCGATCTCGGCGTGCAGCGCGAGCATCGCGGCGAGCGCGTCATCGGGCACCGACTTCGCGATGCGGAACGGCGGGATGCCGAGTGCCTGGAACGTCTGCCCCTTCATGGCGCGCTCCAGGGCGATCTCCATGGTGCTGCGCTCGTCGAGCGGCTCGCCCTCGAGCAGGGCGTCGATCGTGACGCCGAGAGAGCGCGCGATCGCCTGCAGCTGGGTGAGCTTGGGCTCGCGCTTCCCGGTCTCGATCATCGACAGCTGGCTGGGCGCGCGATCGATGGCGGCCGCGAGCTCCTCCAGGGTCATCCCCCGGCCGGTGCGCAGCTGGCGGATGCGACGGCCGATGGTGAGGGCGTCAGCGTCTTCTTCGGCATCCAGAGCGATCATGAGGGACAGTGTGTCACAAAAACAGAAATTCAATCAAACTTCTCTCTTGATTTGGCCAGGGTCGCCCATTTTCTTCACTCAGAGTGGATCCCAAGCCACTCCGGTGGCCGCAGAGCCATCCGGCAGCACAGAGAGGACCACGGTCATGAGCACTCCCACCATCCAGACCACCCAGCAGGGTCCGGCGATCACGGTCGCAGGCCCCCTGCACGCCCGCTTCGACGAGATCCTCACCCCCGACGCGATGGCCTTCCTCACCGAGCTGCACCACCGCTTCGCCGGCCGCCGCCACGACCGCCTCGCCGACCGGATGCGCCGCCGCTTCGAGATCGGCAACGGCCACGACCCGCACTTCCGCGAGGACACCGCCCACATCCGCGAGGACGCCGACTGGCGGGTCGCCGGCGCCGGCCCGGGCCTCGAGGATCGCCGCGTGGAGATCACCGGGCCGACCGACCCGAAGATGACCGTCAACGCGCTGAACTCCGGAGCGCGGGTGTGGCTGGCCGATCAGGAGGACGCGATCAGCCCCACCTGGCGGAACGTCATCGGCGGGCAGCTCTCGCTGCGGGACGCCGTCCGCGGCGAGCTCTCCTACACGAACGAGGCGGGCAGGGAGTACCGCGTCACCGCTGAGCGGACTCCGACGATCGTGATGCGTCCGCGCGGCTGGCACCTCGGCGAGAAGCACCTGGAGTTCACCGACCGCACGGGTCGGACGCTGCCGGCCTCCGGCTCGCTGACCGACTTCGGGCTGTACTTCTTCCACAACGCCCAGGCGCTGATCGACGCGGGGCGCGGCCCGTACTTCTACATCGCCAAGCTGGAGTCCAGCGAGGAGGCACGACTGTGGGACGACGTCTTCTCGTTCAGCGAGGAGTACCTGGGCATCCCGCACGGCACCATCCGTGCGACGGTGCTGATCGAGACGCTGCCGGCCGCCTTCGAGATGGAGGAGATCCTCTACGAGCTGCGCGACCACTGCGCGGGCCTCAACGCCGGCCGGTGGGACTACATCTTCTCGATCATCAAGAACTACCGCGGCCGCGGGGCGCGCTTCGTGCTCCCGGATCGCAGCGAGGTCACCATGACGGTGCCGTTCATGCGGGCCTACACCGAGCTGCTCGTGAAGACCTGCCACCGGCGCGGCGCCTATGCCATCGGCGGCATGAGCGCGTTCATCCCGAACCGCCGCAGCCCCGAGGTGACGGAACAGGCGCTCGAGAAGGTCGCCGCCGACAAGCGACGCGAGGCCGGTGACGGCTTCGACGGCACCTGGGTGGCCCACCCCGACCTGATCCCGGCTGCGCAGGCCGAGTTCGACGCCGTGCTCGGCGACCGTCCGCACCAGCTGGACCGGCAGCGCGACGACGTCGAGGTGACCGCCGCCCAGCTGCTGGACCTGAGGATCGGGCGCCCGATCACCGAGAAGGGCGTGCGCGAGAACGTGTCGGTCGCGATCCGCTACCTCGAGGCGTGGCTGCGCGGACAGGGCGCGGTCGCGATCGACGACCTGATGGAGGACGCCGCGACCGCCGAGATCAGCCGCTCCCAGGTGTGGCAGTGGATCCACCAGGATCGCCGCACCGAGGAAGGCGACCGCATCACGACGGAGTACGTCGAGGACCTGATCGCCGAGATGCTCGCGCAGACCCCGCGCTCGGCGGACGACCGCCTCGACGACGCCGCCGACCTGTTCCGCGAGGTGGCGCTGCGGCCGGAGTTCCCGGCGTTCCTGACGCTGCCGGCGTACTCGCGCTTCCTCGTCGAGGCCGACTGAGCATCCCCCACCCGACATCCCCTACGAAGGACAG
>JBASAE010000685.1:0-2871 GCA_049654285.1 Microbacterium sp. | reverse complement strand
GCTCAGGCGTTCGCCGGGCTGAGGTACCAGGCCGCGGTGTTCGGGGGCAGCGCGGTGCCCGCGAACGGCTCGCTCCGCACCAGGAAGCGCAGATCGCCCCCGAGTTCCAGGGGTTCCTCGCCGAGATTCGCGACCACGTGGATCGGGCCGCGGCGGAAGGCGACGGCATCCTCCCCGGCGTCCTCCCAGACCACCGATCCGGTGCCGAGGCCGTGCTCCCGACGCAGCTCGATCAGGGTCTTGTAGAGGCTCAGGGTCGACGAGGCGTCCCCTTCCTCGACGTCACGTGCGAAGCGCGCCCACTCCTCGGGCTGCGGCAGCCAGGAGGCGCCGGTGTCGTTGAAGCCGAAGGCCGGGGCATCCGCCGACCAGGGCAGCGGGACCCGGCATCCGTCGCGGCCGTACCGCTCGCCGTCCGTGCGGAACCAGGTGGGGTCCTGCCGGAACTCGTCGGGGATCTCCATCGCCTCCGGCAGGCCGAGCTCCTCACCCTGGTACAGGTACGCCGAGCCGGGCAGCGACAGCATCACCGTGGTCGCCGCGCGGCCGCGGGACAGGCCGACGGCCGCATCCGGCTTGCCTGCGGAGAGCGGGCCGATGCCGTCGCCCTGCGGGCTGTCGGCGGTCAGCGCCAGACGCGAAGCGTGACGGATCACATCGTGGTTCGAGAGCACCCAGGTGCTCGGGGCGCCGACAGCGCCGAACTCGTCGAGCGACTCGCGAATCACGCCGCGCAGCTTCTCGGCGTCCCATGGGGTCATCAGGTAGCCGAAGTTGAAGGTCTGGTGCATCTCATCCGGCCGCACCCAGAGCGCGGTCTTCTTCAGCGTGGGCAGCCAGGCCTCGCCGCACAGCGCGCGGTCACCGTCGTACTCGGCGAGCACCTCGTGCCAGTCGCGGTAGATGTCGTGCACGCCGTCCTGGCCCCAGTACGGCACGTCATCCTCGCCGCCGCCCATCGAGTCGGCTTCAGCCGGCGGGGTGTAGTCAGGCAGGCCGGGCTTCTTGACCATGCCGTGAGCGACGTCGACGCGGAAGCCGTCGACGCCGCGGTCGAGCCAGAAGCGCAGCACGCCGCGGAACTCCTCGCGCACCTCCTCGTTCGTCCAGTCGAAGTCGGGCTGGCTCACGTCGAAGATGTGCAGATACCACTGGCCGGGGGTGCCGTCGGCCTCGGTGACGCGCTCCCACATGCCGCCGCCGAAGACGGACTCCCAGTTGTTCGGGGGTTCGTTCCCGTCAGGGCCCTTGCCGTCGCGGAAGATGTAGCGCGCACGCTCGGGGCTGCCCGGTGCAGCCTTCAGCGCCTGCTGGAACCAGACGTGCTGGTCGGAGGAGTGGTTGGGGACGAGATCGACGATCACCCGGATGCCCCGGGCGTGCGCCTGCGCGAGCATCTCGTCGAAGTCGGCGAGGGTCCCGAACAGGGGGTCGACGTCACGGTAGTCGGTGACGTCGTAGCCGGCGTCCTTCTGAGGGCTGGTCATGAACGGGCTCAGCCAGATCGCGTCGATGCCGAGGCTCTTCAGATCGTCGAGCCGCCCGGTGATCCCGGGCAGGTCGCCGATGCCGTCGCCGGAGGCGTCCGCGAAGGAGCGCGGGTAGATCTGGTAGATGACGGCGCTGCGCCACCATTCGGAGCCGGGCGCGGCGAACTGTTCGAGCGGTGCGGTCTGAGGCATGCGATCAGCGTACTGGTCCCACGGCGGGGAATCGAATCGATTCGGTGGAATGGGGCGTCGAGTCGGCGCGGGCCAGATGCAGGGTGAGATTCCCCATGCAGGGCAGGATGCCGGTGTGTCGCCCTGCACGTGTCGCTCGACCCTGCATCCGGCCGATGCCCGGGGCGACGCGGCCCGGGCGGGTCCTCTCTGGAGCGTAGGAAGCGGCGGGGGAGCTCCGAGGTGGCCCGGGGAGTCAGATCAGCCGGCGCAGCGCCTCCACGAGCGAGAGGCCCTGCGCATCCGCCCGGTCACGCAGACGGGCGTGCTCGTCGGCGGTGAGGGCCACGCGCAGTTCGATCGGCGAGGCCGCGGGGGCGTCATCGAGCCCGTCGAGCAGATCGGACGCCTCGGCCCAGAGCAGTGGGGTGGGGCCGGCGGACGCCGGGGTCGCAGGGACCTGGCGTGTGGATGCCGGGGGTGTGGATGCTCGAGGCGCGGGCGTCGGGGTCGCGGAGACCGGAGTTGTGGATGCTGAGTTTGCGGGTGCTCGAGGCGCGGTTGCGGGTGCCGCGGTTGCGGGTGCCTGGTGCGCAGGTGCGGGTGCCGCAGTTGCGGGTGCTCGGGTCGCGGGTGCCGCGCCCGCTTCTGCGGCATCCTGGACCGCCGTCGCCGCACGCGCGACCCCCTCGGTGTCGAGGCTCCTGACGAACCCTGGGCCGCGGCGCGGCTCCTGCTTCTGCTGGTAGGCCTTCGCCGCCGCGTTCGCACGTTCGTCGGCGGCCTCGTTCAACGGATGCCCGGCATGTCCCTTGACCCACTCGAAGCGCACATCACGGCCGCTCATCGCCCCGTCGAGCGCCTCCATCAGGTCGCGGTTGAGCACCGCGCCGCCGTCGGACTTGCGCCAGCCGCGGCGCTTCCACCCCGGCATCCACTTGGTGATCGAGTCGATCACGTACTTGCTGTCGCAGAGGATCAGCAGATCCTCGTCCGCGCCCGCGGTCGCCTGCAGCAGCTCGAGCACCGCGCGCAGCTCGCCCTGGTTGTTGGTGCCGTGCGGGGATCCGCCTGCGGCCCAGTTGTCGTCGTCGATGTACCAGGCCCAGCCGTTCGGGCCGGGGTTGCCCAGGGCTGAGCCGTCTGCGGCGGCGGTGATCGTCATCCATCAACCGTATCGGCGCGCATCGACATCCGATTCCGGCGCTCA
>JBASAE010000684.1:0-9165 GCA_049654285.1 Microbacterium sp. | reverse complement strand
CGATGACGGCGTCCGCCTCCGACAGCGCCTCGTGCAGCTCGGCCCCGGTCGGCGCCGCCGCGACGACGACGTCGCAGGACTCGCGCAGACGCTGCATCGCCGGCGCGGCGATCCGCTCCGTCAGCACCACCCGGGGGCGGGCTCCGATCGGCGCCATCAGTATCCGAGCTCTCGCGACTTCATCGTCCCGATGAGCGGTTCCCCGGACAGGTACCGGTCGAGGTTGAGCCGGAAGTCCGCTTCCAGGCGTGCGGGGTTCCCCTCGCCCCGGAACGAGGTGTGCGGCGTCACGAAGAGGTTCGGGACGTCCCACAGCTCACTGCTCTCCGGCAGCGGCTCCTCGTCGAACACGTCCACCGCTGCGGCGGCCAGCTCCCCGGCGCGCAGCGCGGCGACCATCGCCGCCGTGTCGACGATCGCCCCTCGCCCGATGTTCACCAGCTGCGCCGAGACCGGCAGCAGGGCGAGCTCGGTCGCGCCGATCATCCCCTCCGTCTCGGGGGTGAGCGGTGCCGCGATCACCAGGCTGTCCGTGTCGGGGAGCACGTCGTGCAGCATCTGCGGGCCGCCGACCACGTCGAAGCCCTCGGCAGGGGCCCCCGAGCGGCTGATGCCGATCACGCGCGCCCCCAGCGCACGGCAGCGCCAGGCGATCTCCTGCCCGATGCTGCCGGTGCCCAGCACGGTCACCGTCGATCCGCCGATCTCCGCCGCCTCCAGCCGCAGCCACTCCCGGCGCTGCTGACCGGCGACGAGTGCCGGGAACCGCCGACAGGCCGAGAGGATGGCGGCCAGCACGTACTCCGCGATCGGCACGTTGAAGGAGTTGCCGGACCGGCTGACCAGCATCCCTCCGTCCATCCGTCTCTCCAGGGCGTCCCGCAGGATCCAGTCGAAGCCCGCGGCCGTCAGCTGGATCCACGACAACCGCTCGTTCTCGGCGAGTATCCGGTCGAAGATCTCGTCGCTCAGCGCACTCATCCAGAGCACGTCGGCGTCGAGGTACTCCGGCAGGAACGGTCCTTCCATGGGGACCGTGCCGAAGGTGAGCGAGGGATAGTCCCTCTCGAGCCCCGCGATCGCGGGGGCCATGCGCTCGCTGAGGAGCACGTGCCGACCGACCATCCCCTCTCAGCCCCGCTCCGCCGCGGCCGCCGCACGCTTGCTGTACGGCACACCGCCCTTCGCCCACAGGTCCATGTCGATCTCGTAGAGGATCACGAAGGTGCTCTCCCTCGGGGATCCGTGCTTGACCATCACATCGGTCAGATCGGCGATGATCGCCTCGCGCTCCTGGGGGGACCGCTTCCCGAGTTCCACTCTGATGTTCGCCATGATGTCTCCTCTCTCAGGCGCCCACGCCGGCCAGCGCGGTGTCGGCGAGCTCGGCCTCGGCGGCGATGTAGGCGAACGCGTATCGCGCCTGGGTGTCGAGCACCTGACGGAACACGTCGTGCGCCTCGTCCCTCCGGCCGTTGTACAGCAGCCAGTTGCCGACGCCGTAGAGCTGTGTGGCGTTGACCAGCGAACGGGACGAGTCCACCCCGATGATCTGCTCGGGCGTCCGCTCCCCCGCGTAGAGCCGCATGCGCTCGGTGTAGCCGGGATCGGACTCGTCGACCTCGGTCAGACGCCGGAACCTCTCGAGCACGTCGTCCGCCTCGTCCGTGCGTCCCAGACGCCGCAGCGCCATGTACAGCCAGTCCAGGCTGGCGACCCATCCCTCCGCGTGATGCGACTCCTGGAAGGAGCGCTCGAAGACCTCGAGGCACTCCTCCACATCGCCCCGGAGGTAGAGCGCCACACCGAGGTGGTACCAGACCGCGGCACGGAACGTCGTGCTGTAGATGCTCTCCGCCCCGTCCGCCGCGCTCATCGGAAGGAACTGTGCGCGCACCTCCTCGTCCCGGTCGAGCAGCAGACTGGTCACGTCCTTCTCGACCTCGTGCTGATACAGCTCGTAGCCGTCCTCGATCGATTCCAGCCCCTGCACCGCGCGCCGGAAGTCGTCGACCGCTCCGTCGAAGTCCCGGATCGAGATCCGGCGGTGTCCACGGAAACGCCGCAGCCGGACGTCGTCGGGATGCTTCTCGATGGCCTCGGTGAGCAGCGCGACGGACTCGTCGTGCTCGTCGAGATACCCCTTGAGGCGCGCAGCGATGATGTAGCGGTCGATTTCTGAGGGAACGGGCATGTCTCGTCCTTCTCCGATGAGGTCGTCGGTCACTTGTCGAGCCAGAGGTACTTGTAGAAGCGGAAGGTCGGGGTCGGGTCGCCGGCGTAGCCCATGACGTCCTTCTGGACGACATCGAAGTTCGCGTCCACGAAGGTGAACGCGGACGGACCGCGCTCGGCGAGGATCGCCTCCGACTTCTGGTAGAGCTTCTCGCGCGCGTCGCGGTCCATCTCGCCGCGGGCCTGGACGATGAGCTTCTCGTACTCGTCGTCGCTCCAGTGCCCGTAGTTCAGGCCGCCGTCGGCGAGGTAGCTCGCGGTGAAGCGCTCATCGGGGTCGTAGGTCAGCCCGAAGCCGGACTGGTACATCTCGAAGTCGCCCTCCTTCGCCCGCGCCGTCGCGACCGTGCCCTCGACCGAGTCGATCGTGACGTCGATGCCGATCTTGGCCAGCTGCTGCTGCTCGACCTCGGCCTGCCGGACCTGGAACGCCGACGTGGAGATCACCATGAGGTTCACCGCGAACCCGTCAGGGTATCCGGCGTCGGCGAGAAGCTCCTTGGCCTTCTCGAGGTCGGGCTTCCCGTAGACGTCCTCGGTCATCGCACCCCAGCGCCCCTGAGGCAGGTAGCCGCTGTTGAGCACGGTTCCCAGGCCCGAGTTGGCCACGTCGAGGAGCTCCTGACGATCCAGTGCGGCGAACACCGCCTGCCGCACCCGGACGTCGTCGAACGGCGCCTTCTGCACGTTCATCTGCAGGTGCAGCGACAGGGAGCCCGCTCCGCCGTACCACTTCACCGCGTCGTCCTTCTTGAAGGACTCGATGAACTCCGGAGCGGCCCGCCAGAGGAAGTCGACCGTCCCGCTGCGGACGGCCGCCGCCCGGGCGTTGTCGTCGGGGTTGAACGTGATGTCGATCCCGTCGAGGTACGGGACGCCCTTCTCCCAGTACTTGTCGTGCGCGTCGAGCTGGATCTTCTGCCCGACCACGCGTTCGGCGAGCGTGAACGGACCGCTGCCGCCGTCGACGGAGCCGTTGAGGCCGCCGTTCTCGACGACGTCCTTGTCCACGATCGACGAGGCGCCGGTCGAGAGCATGACGAGGATCGCCGCATCGGGCTGCTTGAGCGTGATGGTGACCGTCTGCGGGTCGGTCGCCGTGACCGTGTCGATCGATCGGAAGCTTCCCGCCCGCGGGGCGCGGGTCTCGGGGTTGAGGATGCGCTCCAGCGAGTACTTCACGTCATCCGCGGTCACCTGGCGTCCGCTGTGGAAGTAGGCGTTGTCGCGCAGGTGGAAGGTGAGGGTCTTGCCGTCGGACGACGTCTCCCACTTCTCGGCGATGGCCGGCTTGAGCTCGCCCCGGTAGCTCTGCAGCAGCGACTCGTAGATCTGCTCGTTGATCACGAAGGCCGAGGTCTCGCTCATCTTGTGCGGGTCGAGCTCGGTGGCGTCGAGCCGGATGAGCAGGCTCATCCGGCCTCCGGCCTTCGGCGTGCCGGCCGGACCGTCGTCCTCCAGCTTGATCTGGGTGCCCTGGCCCGTCCCGGACCCCTCGGTCTGCTGGACGGGCGGCGCTCCTCCCGTCGAGCATCCGGTGCCCACGGCGAGGACCACCGCCAGGACCGCGGCCCATACCGCTGCTTTGTGTCGCTTGGTCATCTTCGACTCCTGCCACTCGATTGTCGTACCCGTCGCGGAAGACGACGGGCTCTCCCGCTCAGGCCGTGGCCTTCTCCCAGACCCGCAGCCAGTTCTCCCCGAGGATCAGGCGCACCTCCTCGTCGGAGAAGCCCTGATCCATCAGCGCCTGCGTGATGTTCGGGAAACAGCTGCCGTCCTCCATGCCGACAGCGCGCCGCTCCTGCCATCCCCAGCCGCCGACCATGGAGGTCACGGCCGACTTCTCATAGGCGTCCTGGTAGAGCGTCTCCTCGTAGTCGGTCGCGACCGCGACCGACTCCACTCCGGCGAGATCGACCGCGTGGGCGACGTGTTCGGCGAAACGCTTCAGATCGGGACGCCGACGGGGCTCGTCCGGGTAGTAGAGGAAGCCCGAGAGCGTGGTGATCCCCATCACGCCTCCCTGCGCCCCCAGCGCACGGATGAAGTCGTCCGACTTGGCCCGGATGTGGGGAGACAGGGCATCGCAGAAGGCGTGCGTGACGACGACGGGCCTCTCGGACCGCTCCATGGCGTCCCTGCCGGTGCGCTGGCTGCAGTGCGACACGTCGACGACGATGCCGAGCGCGTTCATCTCCGCGATGAAGTCCCGTCCGAGGTGGGACAGCCCCACCTCCTCGGCCTCGCCGCACCCGGCGCCGATGAGGTTCTGGCGCTGGTAGGTCAGCTGCAGGAAGCGCATGCCGAGGTCGTGGAAGACCCCCAGGAGGTCGAGGTCGGCACCGATCATCTCGGTGTCCTGCGGGCCGAGGACGATCGCCTCGCGTCCGTTCTCCTTCGCGGCGCGGACGTCCGCGGGGGTCAGCGCCAGCTCGACCTCGTCGGCGTGCTGCTGGATCCATTCGCGGGTCCTGCGGAACTGGCGGAGCGCGTCGACGGTCCCGGCGTACGGCTCGCACACGGTGTGGTTGACGGCCGTGACGCCGCCGCGCCGCATGCGGTCGATGTGCTCGACGCTCAGCTCGGCCACCATGCTGCCGTCGAAGACGATCGCCGAGGAATGCACAGCTGTCGCTGCGCTGCCTGCGGTGTGCCCCATTGTCACTCCCTCTGGATCTCTCTTGGTGCTCCGATCGTACGAGATATGACCCATAAAGGCGAGCAGAATCGCAAAATTCGCGTTTGAAGAGTCAAATAATGACGAGATTCGTCATTATTGGACTCTTGCGATCAACGCGAGGGGCGCCGCGCGACCGCCCTGTCCCCGCGCCGGATGCAGAGCGGCCCTGCATCCGGCGGTTCGCCCTGCATCCGTCGCGCTCGGATGGCAGCACCGAGAGAACTCGGACGGCGCGGAGATGCGAGGAGGGGCCCCGATGCACGCATCCGGGCCCCTCCTCGCAGACGACGCTGTTACAGCGCGGCGTAGACCTCGCGCAGCAGCTGGGCGGTCTCGGACGGCGTCTTGCCGACCTTGACGCCGGCGGCCTCCAGGGCCTCCTTCTTCGCCTGCGCGGTACCCGCCGAGCCGGAGACGATGGCTCCGGCGTGGCCCATGGTCTTGCCCTCGGGGGCGGTGAAGCCGGCCACGTAGCCGACCACCGGCTTGGTGACGTTGGCCTTGATGAACTCGGCCGCGCGCTCCTCGGCGTCGCCGCCGATCTCGCCGATCATGACGATGGCCTTCGTCTCGGGGTCGGCCTCGAACGCGGCGAGCGCGTCGATGTGGGTGGTGCCGATCACCGGGTCGCCGCCGATGCCGATCGCGGTCGAGAAGCCCAGGTCGCGCAGCTCGAACATCATCTGGTAGGTCAGGGTGCCCGACTTCGACACGAGGCCGATCGGGCCCTTGCCGGTGATGTTCGCCGGGGTGATGCCCGCGAGCGCCTCACCGGGGGTGATGATGCCGGGGCAGTTCGGCCCGATGATGCGGGTCTTGTTGCCCTTCTCGGTCGCGTAGGCCCAGGCCTCGGCGGAATCGCCCACCGGGACGCCCTCGGTGATGACCACGAGCAGCGGGATCTCGGTGTCGATGGCCTCGATCATCGCGTCCTTGGTGAACGCGGGGGGCACGAAGGCGACCGACACGTTCGCGCCGGTCTTCTCGATGGCCTCGGCGACCGTGCCGAACACGGGCAGCTCGACCGGGTTGCCGTCCTTGTCGACGTGCGACACGGTGGTGCCGGCCTTGCGGGCGTTCACACCGCCGACGATGTTGGTGCCGGCCTTGAGCATGAGCGCGGTGTGCTTGGTGCCCTCACCGCCCGTGATGCCCTGGACGATGACCTTGGAGTCGTTGTTGAGGTAGATCGACATGTCTCTTCCTTGTCTCGTCGGAGGATCAGGCGTTGGCCAGTTCGGCGGCCTTGTCGGCGCCCTCGTCCATGGTGGCGGCGAGCGTGACGAGCGGGTTGTTCGCGGATGCCAGGATCGCGCGTCCCTCCTCGACCTGGTTGCCGTCCAGGCGCACGACGAGCGGCTTGGTCGCCGTGTCGCCGAGGATCTCCAGCGCCTTGACGATGCCCTCCGCGACGGCGACGCACGAGGTGATGCCGCCGAACACGTTCACGAACACGCTCTTGACCTGAGGGTCGCCGAGGATGACGTCGAGGCCCGCCGCCATCACGGTCGCCGAGGCGCCGCCGCCGATGTCGAGGAAGTTGGCCGGCTTCACGCCGCCGTGGCCCTCGCCCGCGTAGGCGACCACGTCGAGGGTCGACATGACCAGGCCCGCGCCGTTGCCGATGATCCCGACCTGTCCGTCGAGCTTGACGTAGTTGAGGCCGGCCTCCTTGGCCTTCGCCTCGAGCGGGTTCTCGGTCGCCTTGTCGGCGAGCGCCTCGTGCTGCGGGTGCCGCACCTCGCTGGCGTTGTCGTCGAGGGTGACCTTGCCGTCGAGGGCGATGATGTCGCCGTCCTCGGTGCGCACCAGCGGGTTGACCTCGACGAGCGTGGCGTCTTCGCCCTTGTACACGTCGTAGAGCTTCACGAACACGTCCGAGACCTTCTCGACGAGGTCCTCGGGGAAGTTCGCGGCGCGGGCGATCTCGACCGCCTTTGCCTTGTCGATGCCGGTCAGCGGGTTGACCTCGACGCGCGCGAGCGCCTCGGGCTTCTCGACGGCCAGCTGCTCGATCTCCATGCCGCCCTCGACCGAGCACAGGCTCAGGTAGGAGCGATTGGCGCGGTCCAGCAGCACCGAGAAGTAGAACTCCTCGGCGATGCGGGCGCCGGCCGCGACCATGACGCGCTGCACGACATGGCCCTTGATGTCGAGGCCGAGGATGGCCTGCGCCGCCTCGTACGCCTCATCCGGGTTCTTGGCGACCTTGACGCCGCCGGCCTTGCCGCGACCGCCGGTCTTGACCTGCGCCTTGACGACCACGACGCCGCCGAGCTTCTCGGCCGCCGCCCTCACCTCCTCGGGGGTGTCTGCGACGATGCCGGCGAGCACCGGCACTCCGTACGATTCGAAGAGGTCTCGTGCCTGGTACTCGTAGAGATCCACAGAAGCTGTCCTTCGCTGGTTGCGGCGTGTGGGACGCGACAGCGCCGTCGAGTGTCGGTCGTGCTGTCGAGTTTCGATGCGTTGTCGGTGTCGATGATCATGTCGACCCGATGATTCAGCCTACTACCCGGGCCGAACCGTCCCGTGCCGTCGCAGGACCCCGCGTTAGGCTCTCGTCTATGCAGGATTCTCCCCCGCCCCGGACCGATGTCGTCGCCGCCGCCCTGGAGCTCTTCGCCGACCAGGGCTTCGAGCAGACGTCGGTGGAGCAGATCGCCAAGGCCGCGGGGGTGTCGCGCTCGACCTTCTTCCGCCAGTTCGGCGGCAAGGAGGACGTCGTGTTCGCCGACCACGAGGCGGTGATCGGCATGCTCCGGGCATTCCTCGCCGAACCGCACGACGATCCGTGGCTGGCGGTCTGCGAGGCGGCCGAGCGGGTCTTCTCCTCCTTCTCGCGCGACCCCGAGCTCGCGCAGCGGCGCTATCAGGTGGTGCGGAAGGTGCCGGCGCTGCGCGAACGCGAGATCGTCATGGTGTTCCGCTATGAGCGGCTGTTCGACGACTACCTCCGCCAGGCGCTGCCGACGATCTCGCCGCTGGACGCGGTCGGGTTCTCGGCGCTGATCGCCGCGGTGCACAACCACGTGCTGCGCCGCCTGCTGCGCGGCGAGCAGGTCCCGGTGCAGGTGCTGCGCACCGCGCTCGACGACGTGCGCCGCAGGTACGGGGTGCTGCAGGACTCCGCGGAGCCCTCTCCGGACGACGTGGTCGTCGCGGTCTTCCCGCGCTCGATGCCGATGGCCGAGGTCACCCGCCGCATACAGTCCGAGCTGCGCTGACCCCCTCCTGTGCTCCCCCTCCCGAGGCTGCACGCAGTCTCAGGGGGTCGGAGATCAGTCGCAGCCGCAGGCGCCGGAGGGGCTGCGGGTCATGAAGCAGACGTCGCAGACGCCGTAGTCGCGCTCGGCGACCTTGGTCGCCCGCGGAACGGAGGCAACGCTGCGCGGGGAGGATGCCCGGGGGGCACGCTTCGACCTCGCCGCCGCCGAGACCCCCGGGAGCTCGCTGGGGTGCGTGACGTAGAAGTAGGGCGCGCGGCCCTCACTGGGCTGCAGGCGCAGCACGGCGGCGCCGACGCGGATCTGCTCGTCCTCGGTGAAGCCGTTCGTGTAGGTACGGCCGATGTGCAGCGCAGCGCCCTCGCCGCGGCGGATCGCCTCGATGTAGCGTCCGCGGTCGATGAAGCTGCTGACGCCGACGGCCTCGGCGATCGCCGCGATGAACGCGTGGTTCTCCTCGGGCACGCGGTGCGCACGCAGCGCCTCGGCGAGCGATCGGTACGGCTTGGAGGTTCCGGTGGGCGTGGGCCCCTGCACTTCGTTCATCCCTTCCAGGATCGCACGCTTGCCTGTGCGGTCCATACCTCCGCAGCGCACCCGCATCGCGGAAGGTCCCGGATGCCCGATCAGCAGCCGTTCAGGTCGCGGAAGGTCCCGCTGTCCCCCCCCCGATCCGGCCGTCGATAGGCTGAGACCGTGGCACGGGCGACGGTGGTCGGAAGCGGGCCGAACGGGCTCTCCGCGGCGGTCGTGCTCGCACGGGCGGGCTACGACGTCGAGGTGCTCGAGGCCGCAGGCACGATCGGCGGAGGGACCCGCACCCTCGACGGTCCCCTGCCCGGGTTCCGGTACGACGTGTGCTCCGCAGTGCATCCGGCCGCCCTCACCTCGCCGTTCTTCCGGGCGTTCGGGCTGGCGGACCGGGTCGACTGGATCCGCCCGGAGATCTCCTACGCGCATCCGCTCGACGGCGGGCGGGCCGCGATCGCCTGGCGCGATCTGGAGCGCACGGCCGCGGGG
>JBASAE010000683.1:0-5588 GCA_049654285.1 Microbacterium sp. | reverse complement strand
GCTCAGGGCGTGAGGACCAGCCGGTCGACGGCGGCGTGGGTGACGCGCTCGCGCCCGGGGCACCGGTGCTCGCCCCAGGCGATGCCGAGGGCAAGTCCGAGGTCGCGAGGACGGTGTCCGCTGACGTGCTAGACTGACTCCTTGTCTGCGCGCTCTCCTGTGCGCAGTTCGTATCCCACTCTCCTCGTCACGGTCTCGTGTCGTGCCCGGAGGTGGGGTGCAGACAAGGGATCTTGGGTGGGGCCGTCCGGTCTCACGGTAATGAAGGAGTCACATCATGGCAGCAGTGTGCCAGGTGACCGGTGCTGTTCCCGGCTTCGGTCACAACGTCTCGCACTCGCACCGCCGGACGAAGCGCCGCTTCGACCCGAACGTGCAGAAGAAGACCTACTACGTTCCGTCGCTCGGTCGTAAGGTCACCCTGAACGTGTCCGCGAAGGGCATCAAGGTGATCGACGCCCGCGGCATCGAGAGGGTCGTCGCCGACCTCCAGGCGAAGGGTGTGAGGCTCTAATGGCCAAGAAGGCTCAGGACGTCCGTCCGATCATCAAGCTGCGTTCCACGGCGGGCACCGGTTACACCTACGTGACCAAGAAGAACCGCCGCAACACCCCCGACCGTCTCGTGCTGAAGAAGTACGACCCGGTCGTCCGCAAGCACGTCGAATTCCGCGAGGAGCGTTGATCCATGGCTAAGAAGAGCAAGATCGCTCGCAACGAGCAGCGCAAGGTCATCGTCGCCCGCTACGCCGAGCGCCGTGCCGAGCTGAAGAAGCAGCTCGTCGACCCCAACTCGACCGACGAGCAGCGCGAGGCCGCCCGTGTCGGCCTGCAGAAGCTGCCGCGCAACGCCTCGCCGGTGCGCGTGCGCTCGCGTGACGCCATCGACGGGCGCCCCCGTGGTGTCCTCACGAAGTTCGGCGTCTCGCGCGTCCGCTTCCGTGACATGGCGCACCGCGGCGAGCTGCCCGGCGTGACCAAGTCGAGCTGGTAAGCAGCAGTCCACGAGAGGGCGGGGATCTTCGGATCCCCGCCCTCTCGGCGTCCCCGGACGTCCTCGCCGCGGATTCTGTGACTGGTGTGACCAGTGTGACTCGACACGCCGTGAAAATCGTCAGAAACCCGCGAAATGACGCGGAAATGTCGGCCTCGGTTGATACTGTCGTCACGGTCGATCGACCAACCGGGGGGCATCCGCTCTCCGAACACCACACGATGCGACGGATCCTCGTCGCTGGAGGATGACATGGCTGACAAGTCCATCACCAAGACCGAGCTCGTCGCGAGCATCGCTTCCGCCACCGGCCAGAGCCAGGCTGCCGTCTCCGGCGTGCTCGACTCGCTGTTCGCCACCGTTTCCGAGGCCGTCGCCAAGGGCAGCAAGGTCTCGATCCCGGGCTGGCTGTCGTTCGAGCAGGTCGCCACCGCCGCTCGCACCGGCCGCAACCCCCAGACCGGCGCCGAGATCAAGATCCCGGCCGGCAAGCGCGTCAAGGTCACCGCGGGCTCGAAGCTCAAGGCCGCCGTCAAGTAAGACGCCGCAGCCCAAGGCCGTCGCCCCTCGTTCCTGAGGGCGGCGGCCTTCGCGCATCCGCGCACGCGCCTAGGCTGGGAGGGTGAGAAGCTACCGCGCCGCAGGGCTGATGATCCTGGTCGTGGCCTCCGTCGTGGCGCTGGTCCTGGCGCTGATCCTCGGCGGCGGCGCCGCCAAGCTCGCGTTCGCCGATCCCGGCGCCTTCGTGCGCTGGGCCCTGCCCGCGTCGAAGCTGGTGGGCAACCTCACGGCGGCGGTGATGCTGGGGCCGCTCGTGCTGGCGCTCTTCGCACTGCGCACCGGCACCCGGAACTTCGACCTGGCCGTCGACACCGCCTCGATCGGCGCCGCGCTGTTCACCGTCGCCAGCGCCGTCGGCGCCTTCTTCACGTTCATGGCCGCGTTCAACCCGAAGCTCAGCCTGGGGCCGCAGTTCGGCGAACAGCTCGGCCGGTTCCTGGTGGCCGTGCCGCTCGGGCAGTCCTGGCTGATCACGGTGCTCATGGGCGCCTGCGTGACGATCGGAGCGTTCGCCTGGCGGAGCTGGACGGCCACGTTCCTCACCGCGCTGCTCGCCGCGGCATCCTTCCTCCCGCTCGCCACCCAGGGGCACTCCGGCGAGCTCGCCGGGCACAACGTCGCCGTCAACGCGATCCTGCTGCACACCGTCGGCGCGGCCGCCTGGCTGGGCGGCCTGCTGCTGCTCGTGCTGCTGCACGGAAGGTCCGGGGTCGACCTGCCGGCGCTCGTGCGCCGCTACTCGTCGATCGCGCTCGCCGCCTACATCGTGGTGGCGGTGTCCGGCGTCGCGCGCTCCTTCGTCGCGATCGGCACCTGGCGCGAGCTGATCAGCCCCTACGGCGGCATCGTGATCGCCAAGGCCGTGCTGCTGGGCGGCATCGGACTGCTCGCCGCCTGGTACCGGCTCCGGCTGATCCCCCGGCTGGACGGCGATCGTCCCCGACGGGCGTTCTGGACGCTGATCCTCGGCGAGCTCGTGCTGATGGGCCTCGCCTCCGGCGCGGCCGCGGCGCTGGCTCGCACCCCGCCTCCGGTCGGCGAGACGCCGCCCGCCACGCGCACCCCCGCCGAGATCCTCACGAGGAGACCGCTGCCGCCCGAGCTCACCCTCGACCGCTGGTTCACGCAGTGGAACCTCGACATCCTCTGGCTGGTGGTCGCGGGGTTCGGGCTGTTCCTCTACCTCGCAGGGGCCCGGCGTCTGCGGCGCCGTGGCGACCGCTGGCCGCTGCACCGCACGATCTTCTGGGTGCTCGGGATGCTGCTGCTCGTCTGGGTGACCGGCGGGCCGATCAACGCCTATCAGGAGTACCTGTTCAGCGTGCACATGCTCGGGCACATGATGCTCACCATGGCCGTCCCCCTGCTGCTGGTCGCGGGGGCCCCGATCACGCTCGCGCTGCGCAGCGTCCACAAGCGCGAGGACGGCACTCGGGGCGGACGCGAGTGGATCATGTGGGCGGTGCACTCGCCCTATGCGCGGGTGCTCACGCATCCCTTCGTCGCCGCGGCGCTGTTCATCGGATCGCTCTGGGTGTTCTACTTCACCGATCTGCTGCGCTGGTCGATGTACGAGCACCTGGGGCACGAGTGGATGATCATCCACTTCCTGCTCACGGGCTACCTCTTCGTGATGTCCCTGGTCGGCGTCGATCCCGTGCCCTATCGGCTGCCCTACGCGGGCAGGCTCATCACGCTGATCGCGGTGATGGCCATGCACGCGTTCTTCGGCATCGCGATCATGATGCAGAACGGGCTGATGGTCGCAGAATGGTTCGGCTCGATGGGACGCACCTGGGGCCCGGCCCCGATGCAGGACCAGTATGCCGGCGGCGGCATCGCCTGGTCGATCGGCGAGGTCCCGACGCTCATCGTCGCGATCACCGTCGCGATCCAGTGGTCCCGGTCGGACGACCGCCTGCAGCGCCGCATCGACAGGCAGGCGGACCGCAGCGGGGACGCCGAGCTCGAGGAGTACAACGCGCGTCTCGCCGCCCTCGCCGAGCACGATCGCCGGCAGGCCGAACGCGCGGCCCCCCACGGCTGAGCGCCTCCGCTGACGCCTGCGTGCCTTCGCCGACGCCTGAGCGCCTTCGCCGACGCCTGCGTGCCTCCGCCGGCGGTCAGTCCATCCGTTCCGGGCTGCCGACCTTGATCGACGCCGAGCCGTCGGCGAGGATCGCGATCGTGCCGTCCACCTGGAACGGCACGTCCTCCGAGACGTGCTCGATCGATCCGTCGAACACGTACTGGATGTCGACCTCGATGTGCGCGACGCCCTCGGCGGGACGGATGAGCCAGTCGTCGCCGTCGGGGGCGACCGAGACGGTCGGCTGCGTCACGATCGACCAGGCGGGCAGCGAGTCCGGGGCGATCCGATTCTGCACCGGGTATCCGAACGGACAGGCGGTGGGCTGCAGCACCTGCTGCGTCGCGCAGGCGGTGAGGAACTCGTCCACGCGCTGCTGCACGATCGACGCGAACTTCGCGGTCGGCTCGGTCTGCACGTCGACCGGGGTGCGCGCCAGAGGCGCATCGGCGAGCACGCTCACCCCGGGCGAGTACGAGATCGCGGTGTCGACGGTGACCGAGTACAGCCCCGGGGTGAAGACCAGCAGGTGCACCGGATCGAGCGGGGCGATCTCCGCACCCGCGGGGGAGAGCTGGCGGCGGTCGAGGTCGAAGCCGTTGACCGAGAACCGGTCCGCCCCGCGCACCACGAGCTCGATGTCCGCGAGCGGACTGGTGGCGAACCGCCAGTTGGGCACGACACCGGTCCAGCCGTCCTGCACGACCTCGAACGTGCTCGTCCCGGTGTGGCGGCCGGCCGTGTAGTCGACCGTCACCCGATGCACGCCGTGATCGTCCTCCTCGGCGGTGACCGCGATGTCGTCGAGGGGCGCGAGGGCCGCCTGACGGAGCAGCGCGTCCGAGGCCGCGAGGTCGATCCCGGCGTTCTCGAGCGAGGCGCGGTCGACGGCGACTCCCGGCACGCGCAGCGCATCCGCCGCCCTCCCGGTCTGGAGCAGCTCGAGATACCGCTGCACGAACGCGGACGGGCTGTAGAACTGCCGGTACAGTGTCACCCCGCCGGCGCCCAGAGCGGCGAGCAGCAGCACGCCGATGAGGGCGAGGATCGTCAGGTCGACGCCGAGGCGGGCACGCCGTGGCGAACGCGTCTCCGGCTGATCCATGGCGCCAGTCTAGGAGGACGCCCTGTGAGTCGTCTGGCGCGTGCGGCGCCCCGCGTAGCATGGGACGCGTGTCCCTTCCGCCCCTGTCCGCCGAGCAGCTCGAGCTGTTCCAGCTGATCGAGGGGACGTCGGAGCACGTGTTCATCACGGGTCGTGCCGGCACCGGCAAGTCGACCCTGCTGCAGTACTTCGCCTGGAACACCGGCAAGCAGATCGCGATCTGCGCCCCGACCGGCGTCGCCGCGCTGAACGTCGAGGGGCAGACCATCCATTCGCTGTTCCGGCTGCCGATCGGCTTGATCGCCGACAGCGAGATCGACCAGTCGGACGCCACCCGCCGCATCCTGAACGCGATCGAGACGCTCGTCATCGACGAGGTGTCGATGGTCAATGCCGACCTCATGGACGGCATCGACCGGGCGCTGCGGCAGGCGAGGGGCCGCCGTGCAGAGCCGTTCGGCGGGGTGCAGGTGGTCATGTTCGGCGATCCGTACCAGCTGGCGCCGGTGCCGCCCCGCGGTGACGAGCTGCGGTACGTGCAGGACCACTACCGGTCGTTCTGGTTCTTCGATGCGAAGGTGTGGACCGGTGGACTGGCCTCCGCCGAGAGCGGCGGGATGCTGGACCTCGGCGCGCACGGTGCACGACTGCACGTGCGGGAGCTGGTGCACATCCACCGGCAGTCCGACGACGGGTTCAAGCAGATGCTGAACGCGGTGCGGTACGGAAGGGTCACCGCCGACATCGCCGAGGCGCTCAACGCCCAGGGTGCGAGGACCCCGCCCGAGCCCGAGGCGGGCGAGGCGCCCATCATCACGCTGGCCACGCGCAACGACATCG
>JBASAE010000682.1:0-3910 GCA_049654285.1 Microbacterium sp. | reverse complement strand
GGGCGACGGCGGACCGTCACCCCGGCGTCCTTCACCGCGAGGGTCATGCGGCGAGCGCCCGTCGCCGCAGCCGCGCCACGGTGTCGTCCGAGAGGCCGGCGGCGCGCAGCGGCGCGAGCGGGTCGCCGTGCCGATCGCGCAGCGTGTCGATGAGAAGACGCATCGACACCGCCATGTCGCCCTCCAGCAGCGATGAGGTCTTCTCCATCACCCCTTGATCGAACCCGAGCGCCCGCCACATCGCCCCCATCACGGGAGTCGTGCGCGCCATGACCGCGACCATGTTGTCGCCGGTGCGTGCGTAGTCGGCGACGATGTCGTCGTCGCCCGCGCCGAGCGCCAGCAGCAGCATCGCGGCGACGACGCCCGTGCGGTCGCGCCCCGCAGCGCAGTGGAACGCCGTCGCGCCCGGCGCGTAGGCGATCACGTTCAGCGCCGTGACGAGCTGGGGCGCCGCGCCCTCGACCATGCCGAGGTACATCAGGCCCATGTTCTCGTGGCTGAGCTCACGCCGGCCCTCCTCCATCGAGTCCGCGACGCTCGCGATGAGCGGCAGGTGGTGGTACGCGACCGGATGCTGCGCGAACGGCCCCCGCCCGGTGACGGACGCCTCCATCGGAGAGCGCAGATCGATGATGGCGACGAGCCCCTCGGAGATGAGCTGTGCCACCACCTCGTCGGTCGCGTAGGCCAGGTCGTCCGCACGGATCGCCAGGCCGGTGCGCAGAGCACCGCCCTCGATGGCGATGCCGCCGAGGTCGCGCAGGTTGGCGGGCGCTGTCAGGGGGACGGGGATGGTGTCGATGATCGTCATGTGATTCTCCTCCGGATGAGGGCACTGCCCTGGTCGATCAGCGTGACGAGCACGATGATGCAGATGATGATGGCGCTGAGGTGGCCGTAGTCGTACATGCGCATGGCCGTCGTGAGCTCCAGGCCGATGCCGCCGGCTCCGACGAGCCCGAGGATCGTCGCGCCCCGCACGTTGCCCTCGAACAGCAGCAGGCTGTACGAGGTGAGCAGGGGGGCTGCCTGCGGAAGGATGCCGTACTGGATGATCTGGCGCCGCGACGCTCCGACGGCCTCCATCGCCACGACGGGGCCCCTGTCGACCTGCTCCATGGCCTCGGCGAAGATCTTGCCGATCGATCCGATCGATCCGAGGGTCATCGCCAGGATGCCCGCGAACGGACCGAGTCCGACGGCCGAGACGAACATGAGGGCGAACACGAGATCGGGCACCGAGCGGATGATGTTCATCACCCAGCGCGTCGGAAAGTACAGCCACCTCGGCGCGATGTTCGACGAGGCGCCGAACGCGACGATGAGCGAGAGCACCGCCCCGAGCACGGTGCCGACGACCGCCATCTGGAATGTCTCCAGCAGCAGCGCGAGGATCGTGCCGATCTTCGAGAAGTCCGGCGGGAACAGGCGCGAGAGGAACTCGCCCATGTTGATCGCGCCGTCGCCGAGCTTGACGAAGTTGAACTGGGCGCCGTTGAACGACCAGATCAGCACCAGCGCCGCCACCGGAAGCCCGAGCAGGTAGCGCGCCCGCGGCACGCGCATGGCGCTCTCCAGGCGCTGCCGCTCGGCGGCGCTCAGCTGATTCGCCGCACCGGGACGGTCTGCGCGGCGGAGGGTCTCAACGGTCGTCGCCATTGCGGGACTCCTCGTCGGCGTAGAGGGCGGAGAGCGAGGAGGCATCGAGCTGCGCGGTGGTGCCCGAGACGAGCACCCGTCCGTGCCGCAGGCCGACGATCCGGTCGCTGTGAGCGAGCGCGAGCGGCAGGACGTGCAGGCTGACCAGCACCGGGATGCCGTCTTGCGTGGCGATCTCGCGCAGCAGTTCCAGCACGGAGTCGGCGAGCTTCGGGTCCAGGGACGCGACCGGCTCGTCGGCGAGGATCACCCTCGGCTGCTGCATGAGCGCGCGGGCGATCGCCACGCGCTGCTGCTGACCGCCCGAGAGCGAGCGGGCCGGTGCGGATGCCTTGTGCACGATGCCCACGCGGTCGAGGAGCTCGAGCGCACGGGTGCGCTGCTCCCGTGAGAAGCCGCCGACCAGGTTGAAGGGGCCCGCACCGTGCAGCCCGCCCGTGAGCACGTTGGTCAGGACGCTGAGCCGCGGGATGAGGTTGAACTGCTGGAAGACCTGACCGACGTCGGAGCGCAGCGTGCGCAGCTGCCCGGGACGCAGGTTGGTCACGTCGTGCCCCGCGACCCGCACGCTGCCCGAGGCGATCGGCGCGAAGCCGGTGAGGCTGCGCATGAGCGTGGACTTGCCCGAGCCCGACGAGCCCAGCAGCGCCACCATCTCGCCGGGGAACAGGTCGAGATCGACGCCGTCGAGCACCGTCTGCGCGTCGTACGCCACGGAGAGGTCGCGCACGGTCACGAGCGGAAGGGCCTGCCGCAGTTCGGCCGTCGTGGTCCGGGGCTCGGCGGCCGGGGCCTGTGCCCCGACCGCCGGTGCGGTGGTCACTTGAGGTCCTTGAGCTCGACGCCCGCGACCGCCGCGATCTCGGCGAACGAGGCGAAGGCGGACCTGTCGGGGTCGGCGGTCTGCTCTGCGGCCGCGAAGGCTCCGAACGCGCCGAGCTTCTCGGCGTTCTTCGACGAGAACACCTCGGCGATGCCCTTCTGGATCAGCACGCGCGTCTCCGCGTCGAGCGACTGACGGCCGAGCACAGCACCCGCGACGTCCATCGCCGGGCTCTCCCCCACCGCACGCCACTCGCCATCGGCGAACGGGAACATCGGCGCACCGAGCTGCGTGAGCATGACGGCCGTGCACGCGGCATCCACCTGTCCCTGCGCGAGCGCTGCGAAGCTGCCCTCGTGACCGCCCGCGAAGATCGCCCCGTAGTCGACGTCCCGCTCGAGTCCCGCCTCGTGCAGCATGTACACGGGCATGAAGTAGCCCGAGCTGGAGGCCTGGTCGGCGAACGCGACGGTCTTGCCCTTGAGGTCTTCGACCGTCTTCACCGGGGAGTCGTCGAGCACGACGCAGGTGGAGACCGGCTTGCCGTCGCCTTCGAAGGCGACGAGCGCGTCGACCTCGCCCGTGTTGACGGCGAGCGCCGAGGGGAAGCCGCTCATGATGCCGATGTCGACGTGGTCGGCGCGGATCGCCTCGACGACGCTGAGGTAGTCGGGGACGTCGGTGACCTCGACCGTGCGGCCCGTCGCCGCTTCCAGCAGGGCGGCGAAGACGTCGATGGGGTTCTCGGCGGTGGGGTCCTCGCCGACCGGGATCGTCGCGATCGTGATCGGCGCGTTCGGATCGGCGGCGGCATCGGCGGCGGCGTCGGCGCCGGAGCCCTGGCAGCCGGTGAGCGCGAGGACGGCGACGCCGAGGAGGCCGACGACGGACAGGGGGTGGCGACGCATGATGACCTTTCGGGGAGGGGATGCCTCGGAGTTCCGAGACCACGGGTATTCCAACCCCTGAAGGTGACCGGGAATTACGAGACCGTCGTACTGCGAATGGAACGCCAGGTGAACAGCAGGAGCGTCCGGCGGACGCGGCCCCGTGAGGGGGGAACGACTAGGGTGGCCGCATGACCGACCGCCGGACACTGCTGGAGGCGCTGCGCGCGGATGCCGCCGCGCGGGCCGGGTCCGCGGCGTCCGCGCTGGCGACCCTGGTGCGCGATCGCGAAGGCTCGAACGACGATGACGAGCACGATCCCGAGGGGGTGACGCTGTCGTCGGAGTGGTCCCGGCTCTCGGGACTCGCGGATGCCGCGTCCGCCGAGCTCGCGCAGGTGGACGCCGCCCTCGCCCGTCTGGACGCCGGGGTCTACGGCCTGTGCGCCGGATGCGGGGATCCGATCCCCGCAGACCGGCTCGACGTGCGCCCGTTCGCCGAGCGCTGCGTGCCCTGCGCCGAGAAGCACGCCGGCTG
>JBASAE010000681.1:0-3140 GCA_049654285.1 Microbacterium sp. | reverse complement strand
CGACGGTGCCGGCGCCCACGGTCAGCCCGCGCTCGCGCGCCGCCTCGGCGACGACGCGCAGCGCTTCGACGTCGGTGGGCGTCTGCACCGGCACCTCGACGGCGGTGATGCCGAGGTCCCAGGCGCGGGTCGCGACGGCGAGGCTGCGCTCGACGCCCATCCCGCGCAGGATCGCCATCAGGCGGACGCCGCCGAAGATGTCGTGGAATGCGGAGTTGTCTGTCATGGGCACGGGCCTCTCAGAGTACGACGTCGCTGGTGGACTGCAGGACCAGGCTCGCCCGGCGATGCCCGGCGACGAGGCGCTCGGCGGCATCGGCGCCCCGCAGGTGCGCTGCGAGGTATCCGGCCGCGAAGGCGTCGCCTGCGCCGACGGCCTCGACCACCTCGGTCGGGATGGCGGGCGCGAAATTGCGGATGTCAGCGGTGGCACGGCGCTCGAACTCGGTCGCGCCGACGTCGCCGTCCTTCACGACGAGCAGGGTCGGGTGCGGGATGAGCTCGCGCACGGCGTCGGCATCGGCGGTGCCCCACAGCCCCTCGGCCTCGTCGAGTCCGACGAACACGAGGTCGGCACGACGGGCGAGGGCGAGCAGCGCCGGGGCGGCGACGCCCGGCTGCCAGAGAGGGGCCCTGTGGTTGACGTCGAAGCTGAGGATGCCGGGGCCGCCCGTCACCCGATCGATCACCGTGTCGACGAGTGCGGCGCAGGAATGCGAGAGAGCGGGGGTGATGCCCGAGACATGCACGACCTCGGCCTCCTCCAACGGGATGTCGGAGACCGTCGCCGGACTCATCCGCGACGCGGCGGACCCTCCGCGGTAGTAGAGCACACCGCGACCGGGATCCTTGAAGTAGACGCCGGTCGGGGCGTCCGCGTCGCTCGTCACCCAGTGCACGTCGACGCCGTGCCGGGCGACCTCATCGCGCACCCGCTCCCCGAGCGCATCATCGCCGAGTGCGCTCACCCAGGCGGATCCGACCCCGAGGGCGGCCGCGTGCATCGCGACGTTCGACTCCGCCCCGCCGACGAGCAGTCTCACGTCATGCGCGGAGGCCAGCGCCTCGGCCCGCGCGGGGACCACCAACGCCATGGTCTCTCCCACGGTGATGAGGCGCGCTGTCATGCCTCCATGATGGACGAGACTGTGCGTGAGTTGCAACATGCGTTGTACTATTTGCACAGTAAGGAGGATCCGATGTCGCAGAGCGTCCGTCGCGCCGCCGCCGTCCTTCAGGCGATCGCGGAGGAGCCGCTGTCGGTCGCCGCGCTCGCGGAGCAGTTCGGCACGCACCGGTCGACGATGTTCCGTGAACTGCAGAGCCTCGAGCAGGTGGGATTCGCCCGCCGACGGCCCGACGGCCGGTATGCGCCGGGCATGCAGCTCGCCCTGCTCGGCAACGCCGCGCTCGACCGCCTCGATCTGCGCGGCGCCGCGCACACGCTGGTGCGCGGGCTGCACCGGACGGTCGGGAACACGGTGCACGTCGGTGCGCTGATCGGCGATGAGATCGTCTACGTCGACAAGGTCGAGGATGCCGCGGGGGTGCGCCTGTACTCCCGCGTGGGGGCCACGGTGCGACCGCACTGCAGCGGGCTCGGCAAGGCGGTGCTCGCCGAGCTCCCGGTCGAGCGGCGGGATGCCGTGCTGGCCGACTGCGACTGGCGCCGCTACACCACGACCACGCGGACCAGCCGCGACGACCTCGATGCCGAGCTCGCCGTGATCGCACGACGCGGCTGGGCCGTGGACGATGCGGAGTTCGAGGACTTCGTGAACTGTGTCGCGGTGCCGATCACCTCATCGGCCGGCGTCGTCGGAGCGCTGTCGCTCACCGCGCTGCGAGCCGTGCAGGACCTCGCCCAGCTCGAACGGCATGTGCCCCTGCTGCGCGAGACGGCCGCCGAGATCTCCCGCGAGCTCGGGTAGGACTCACGCCAACACCTCGTGCCGTCTCGGAACGCCGAGATCGGCGCAGCCGTGTTCGCACTCAGGTCGCAGTCCGTCCCGCTGTGCGGAGGTCCTTCCGGGGCGACGTGCGACCCGACCGGGCGAGCGCACCAGACGTCGCCGGCGTCCCGACCGCGCGGAGCACGGCGTCCAGCGTGACGTCCGCCTCGAGAATGCGGCCGTGGCCGAGACCCGCGACCTCGATCAGGTCGACCTCCCCCGGATGGAGCGCAGCCAGCGTCCTGCTGTCCTCGATGTCGGCCATCACGTCTGCGGGATCGTGCACGATCGTGAGGCCGAGGCCCGCCGGTCGCTCGCGCGCGATCAGATCGTAGCGGTCTGCGAGGTCGACGCGCTTCCGGCGCAGCCGGGCGGTGAGCCACACCTCCTGCAGCAGCCGGGCGCGTTCGCCGAACCCGGTGATGCGGGCGAAGGCCTCTCCGAGCGCGCGGAAGCGCAGCACCGGTGCGATCGCGACGATCCGGGAGGAGATCCCGTCCTCGACCGCGGCGGTGATCGCGACCAGCGCTCCGGCCGAGTGCGCCACGATCGCGTGGAGGCCGTGCGACTCACGTGCGGCCAGGGCGTCGACGACGGCGCGGAACTCGCCGAGGTGCGTGCGGCGTCCGGGCGAGTCCCCGCAGGCCGGGGCGTCGAAGGCGACCACCCGATATCCCTCGAAAAGCAGCTCGCGCACGATCGTCGCGAACTGCGCGGCGCGACCCGCCCACCCGTGCACCAGGAGGACGACGTCGGGGCCGGAGCCCCATTCGTAGACGACCACACGACGACCGCCGGCGACGATCGTCTCCCGTCGTGCGGCGTCGTGGGTGGTGAGCTCTCGGTCGCGGACCGGCCGACGTCGCACGGCGCCGGTGATGAACGGGTAGGTGATCGCGGCGGCGAGCGTCGGCGAGAGGCGATCGACGGCGCGGATGAAGGCGGACATCGGGACTCCAAACAATACGGACGGACGTTCATATATCAATACGGACGATCGTACTGATACCCTGGCCGCATGGCAACCCCTTCGGATGGCCGGCGAGCACGCGGCGACCGCTCGCGGCAGGCGGTGCTGTCGGTCGCGACGCAGCGCGCGTCGACCGATGGCCTGATCGGGGTGTCCATCGCCCAGCTCGCCGCCGAGACGCAGTCCAGCAAGAGCGGTGTCGCCGCGCTGTTCGGCTC
>JBASAE010000680.1:0-5651 GCA_049654285.1 Microbacterium sp. | reverse complement strand
GCATCTGAACGCGCTCCCGGGGCGCGAGCAGACGGCCAGCGCCGAGGTGAACGGCGACTTCGGCCGTGGCGAGGGCAACTACCCGGCCGAGGTCGAGCTCAAGCTCAAGGTGGGCGCCCAGGTGATGTTCCTGCGCAACGACGTGGCGATGCAGGGCGGACCGCCGCGCTGGGTGAACGGCTCGATCGGCACCGTCACCCGCATCCTGGGCGGCACGGTGCGTGTCGAGCTGGACGGCGAGGAGGTCGACGTCGAGCCGGCGGTGTGGGAGCGGATGCGCTACGCCTACAACCCCGGCACCAAGACCCTCAGCCGCGAGGTGGTCGCCGAGTTCACCCAGTTCCCGCTGCGGCTGGCCTGGGCGGTGACGATCCACAAGTCGCAGGGCAAGACGTACGACCGGGCGATCGTCGACCTCGGCTCCGGAGCCTTCGCCCCCGGACAGACCTATGTCGCGCTGAGCAGGCTCACGTCGCTCGACGGCCTGTACCTGTCCCGGCCGCTCCGCCCGAGCGACATCCGGGTCGACCCCGACGTCACCCGGTTCATGCGTGAGGCGTGGGAGGCCAGGCAGGCCCAGACGGCTCGCTGAGCCGAAGCTGTTCTCCCAGCATCCGCCCCTTAGAATCAGGGGACACACCCCGGGAGCCGATCCATGCAGCATCGTTCGTCGCGTCGTCTGCGCGCCGCCGCAGGCGCCGTCCTCGCGTTCGCACTCGTCCTGACCGGATGCACGACGGCCGAGGCGCCCACGTACGAGCCACCGAAGATGTCGTCCGGCAAGCTGCCGGACGACATGGTCACGCAGCTGCGGACGGCCGTCGAAGAGGCGATGACCTCGGCCGGGGCATCCGGCGCGATCGTCGGCGTGTGGGTGCCGTGGAGCGGCGAGTGGGTGGCCGGGCTCGGCACCCAGGGCGACGGCGACGAGACCAAGGTCACCGCCGACATGTCGTTCCGCGTCGCGAACGTCACCCGGCTGATGACCTGCGACGTGTTGTACGGCCTCGCCGACGAGGGCGTGGTCAAGCTCGACGCGAGCGTGCCGCGGTACGTCTCGGGCGTCGCCGATCTGAAGGACGTCACCCTGCTCGACCTGTGCAACGGCACGGCGGGCCTCGGGTCGAGCGAGGCGATCGTCAAGCCGATGCTGCTGAACACCCCGGACCGGCAGTGGCAGCCGTTGCAGCTCGCGAGCTACGGGCTCGGGCAGGCCCGCACCGAGCCGCACACCGCGTTCCGCGATTCGGACGCCGGGTACCTCCTGCTCGGACTCGCGCTGGAGCGCGCGTCCGGGCTCAGCGCGTCCGAGCTGATCACGAAGTACGTCACCAAGCCGCTCGGGCTGTCGAGCACCTCCCTGCCCGGTCCGTCCGCCGCGGACCCGGCGCCTGCTCCGGCGCTGAGCGGCTGGTACGCGCCCGCGGTGCAGGGCGGGTACGACTGCACCGCGCAGGTGAACATCACGAAGCTGTCCGCCAGCTCGGGGTTCACCGACTCCGGGGTGGTGTCGACCATCGTCGACCTCGGGCGGTACGCACAGGCGGAGGCACGCCAGGGGCTGCGGCCCGAGAAGGCCGAGCCGGGGCGCTATGACGCACCGCTTCCGGCCTCCGCGCAGTCGCCCTCCTGGTATCAGGCCACCGGCGGGGCGTATCTGGTCGGATCGATGATCGGCCAGCACGGCTGGACGCCCGGCTACGTGACGTCGGCGTACTCCGATCCGGCGACCGGGTTCACCGTCGCCGTGGTGCTGAACAACTCGTCCGTGGGCAGCGGCCTCGCCGCCTACCTGGCGTGGGAGCTCGCCGCGATCGCCTCGAAGGCGCCCGCGGCGAAGGGCCAGACCGCCCCCGAGTTCGGCCTGCCGTTCACCGCCGAGCAGTATCGGGACTCGGTCGCCAAGTCCGCCATCTGCGTTCCGCCCGCGGAGTGATCCCTTCCGGGTCGCGGCCTCGTCGAGTGAGCGTGACGGACGGGGTGGGCCGGTGACCCGCGGGGTCGCGATCGGACTGGTCGCCGCGGGGCTGGTCTGTCAGGAGGTCGGCGCCTCGATCGCGGTGCTGCTCTTCCCGCAGGTGGGCCCGCTCGGCATGGTGATGCTGCGGCTGGTGTTCTCGGCGCTCATCCTGCTCGCGATCGCCCGCCCGACGTTGCGCGGCCACTCTGCGGCGGCGTGGCGCTCGGCGCTGCTGCTCGGCGGCGTCCTGGCGCTGATGAACGGCCTGTTCTACCTGGCGCTGCGCGAGCTGCCCTTGGGCGTGACCGTGACGATCGAGGTGCTGGGGCCGCTGACCCTCGCGGTGGCGACCGCCAGGGCGCGTTCAGCCTGGCTGTGGGCGGGGCTGGCCCTGGGCGGCATCCTGGCCCTGGGCGGTGGCGGCTGGGATCGGCTCTCGACGACCGGCGTGCTGTTCGCCCTGGGCGCCGCGGCGAGCTGGGCGGGCTACATCCTGGCATCGTCCCGGGTGGGCCGGGAGTTCGCCGGGCTCGACGGACTCGCCCTGGCGATGGCGTTCGGGGCGCTGCTGTCGCTGCCGTTCGGCATCGCGGACGCCGGCGCCGCGCTGCTGAGGATCGAGCTCGTGGCCCTCGGCGCCGCGGTCGCGCTGCTGTCGTCGACGATCCCGTACGCGTTCGAGCTGATCGCGCTGCGCCGGCTGACGCCGGCGGTGTTCGGCATCCTGATGAGCCTGGGCCCGGCGACCGCGAGCCTCGCGGGGTTCGTGCTGCTGGGGCAGCGCCTCTCCGTGCTGGAGGTCTTCGGCATCGCCCTCGTGGTCGTGGCGTCAGCCGGTGCGGTGTGGGCGGGCCGCGCCCGCCCACAGGCGCCTGTCGCATAGGCCCGCCGTCGCGGCTCCGGCGCCCGGTGTGCTCGACGAGTTGCAGGGGGAGCCCGGGTAGAGTCGTCCCGAACGTGCAGGGAGGGGCATTCGATGGCGATCGTCGACAACGGCATCTACGTCGACGGCGTGCGCACCGAGAACCCGCGCAGCCTGGACGAGACGTTCGAGCTCATGCGGCAGCGTGAGGGGATGGGCTGGATCGGCCTGTACCGCCCGGAGGAGCGTGAGCTGCTCGCGGTCGCCGGGGAGTTCGGGCTGCACGAGCTGGCCGTCGAGGACGCCCTGCGCGGACATCAGCGGTCGAAGATCGAGCGGTACGACGACGTGCTGTTCGTGGTGCTGCGGCCGGCGCGGTACAACGACGCCGAGGAGGAGGTGGAGTTCGGCGAGGTGCACGTCTTCGTCGGACCCGATTTCGTGGTGACGGTCCGCCATGCCGAATCGCCCGACCTGGGGCGGGTGCGGCACCGGATGGAGTCGCAGCCGACGCTGCTCGCACGGGGTCCGGAGGCGGTGCTGTACGCCATCCTCGACGAGGTGATCGACGAGTACAGCCCGGTGATGGCAGGACTCGAGAACGACATCGACGAGATCGAGGCGCAGCTGTTCGTGGAGGATGCCGACGCCACGCAGCGCATCTACGAGCTGTCCCGCGAGGTGATCGACGTGCAGCGCGCGACGGCGCCGCTGACCGGCATGATCGACGCACTGCTGCGCGGGAGTGAGAAGTACGCCGTCGACGAGGAGCTGCAACGGTATCTGCGCGATGCGCAGGACCATGCGCTGCGCATCGCCGACCGGGTGTCCACCTTCCGCAGCGTGCTCGACAACGCGCTCACCGTGGAGTCGACGATCGTCGCCCGTCGGCAGAACGAGGAGATGCAGCGGATGACCGAGGAGAGCATCCGGCAGGGCGAGCAGATGAAGAAGATCTCGGGCTGGGCCGCGATCCTGTTCGCGCCCACCCTGATCGGCGGCATCTACGGCATGAACTTCGACGAGATGCCCGAGCTGCACTGGCTGCTCGGCTACCCGATGGCGCTGGGCATGATGCTCGCCCTCGGGATCGGCCTGTACGTCGTGTTCAGGAGGAAGGGCTGGCTGTAGGCGGGCGTCAGCGCAGCGCGCCGGTGGCCCAGATCGTCGCGAGGGACGTCAGGGTCACGAGCACCCAGAGGATGCCGCCGAGCGCGAGCGGGCGCCAGCCCGCGCGGCGCAGCGCGGGGACGTCGGTGGACAGGCCGATGCCGGCGAGCGCCATCGCGATGAGGAAGACGCTCGCGTGCACGAGCACGTCGCGCGGCCCGTCCGGGATGACGCCGAGCGAGTTCACGACCGCGACGATGACGAAGCCGATCAGGAACCACGGCACGAGCTTTGCGATGCGTCGTCCGGTGAGCGGCCGACCCGCGGCGTCCTTCCTCGCCTCGATGACCGACAGTCCGATGCTGATCGGGATGATCATCAGGGTGCGCACGAGCTTGACGACCACCGCGAAGCCGAGCGCGGCGGTGCTGTAGACGCTCGCCGCCGCGACGACCGAGCTGGTGTCGTTGACGGCGGTCCCGGCGAGCAGCCCGAAGGTGTGCGGGTCGAGGTTCAGGGCATGGCCGAGCAGGGGGAAGAGCACGACGGCGAGGATGTTGAACAGGAAGATCGTCGAGACGGCATAGGCGATCTCGGCGCCCACGGCGCCGATCACGGGCGAGACGGCCGCGATCGCGGAGGCCCCGCAGATTCCGGTGCCCACGCCGATCAGGGTGGTGAGGCGTCCCTCGACGCGCAGCATCCGACCGATCCACCAGGCGCCCAACAGACACACCACGAGGGTCGTGAGCATGATCGGCAGCGATTCCAGGCCGACCTTCAGGATGCTGCCGATCGAGAGCTGCACACCCAGCAGCACCACGGCGAGCTGCAGCAGGAACTTGCCGGAGTAGGCGATGCCGGGCTGGATGCGGGTGTCCGACTGCTCGCGCCCCGCCATGATCCGCGGCCGGAGGAGGGACAGCAGCACCCCGATGACGATCGCCGGAACCGCCGAGCCGAGCACCGGCACGAGCGTCCCGACGCCGGTGGCGATCAACGCGATCGCGGCGGTGACGAGCACGCCGGGGAGGACGTCGACGCCCCGGTGCGTGAGGCGGGAGGGGAGGGTCTGGATCGGCGAGAACTGCACGTATCCACCATTCCGGATGCGCGATCGGCCCGCTACCGCGCTATCGTCGATGGGGGTACAGGATCAGGCTGTGGGGTGAGGGATGCGCGGCGTGCCGGAGATCGATGCGCTCGAGCTGCTCGCCGCGGCCGTGCGCTACGGCTCGATCTCCGCGGCGGCACGGGAGTGCGGGATCTCGCAGCAGTCCGCCTCGGCGCGGCTGCGGGGCATCGAGCGGCAGCTCGGCATGGAGCTGTTCCTGCGCACCCCGCGTGGAGTGGTGCCGACGCCGGAGGGCGAGACCGTGGCATCCTGGGCCGCCGATGTGCTCTCCGGGGCCGAGCGCTTCCGTGCCGGCGTGGAGACGCTCCGCGATGAACGGCGGCGGGAGCTGACCGTGGCGGCGAGCCAGACCGTGGCCGCGCACATGGTTCCGACATGGCTGGTCGGGCTGCGAGAGCGGCAGATGCGCGCCGGCCGCACGCCCACTGCGGTGCGACTGCTCACGGGGAACAGCGTCGAGGTGGCCGAGCTGATCCGCGGCGGTGCTGCGGATCTCGGGTTCATCGAGTCCTCCGAGATCCCGACGGGGCTGTCCTGTGCGACCGTCGGCAGGGACGCGATCGTGCTCGTCGTCGCGCCGGGAC
>JBASAE010000679.1:0-3544 GCA_049654285.1 Microbacterium sp. | reverse complement strand
ATACAGAACCTACGACGTCCAGCGCGCCCGGAATCTCCCGCCGCACCACTCTGAAGGCCGCCGCCTGGTCGGTCCCCGTGGTCGCCGCGGCGACCGCCGTGCCGGCCTACGCCGCCGCGAGCGGCGGTGCGGTCATCTACTCGACGTACAGCCAGGCCGACGGCACGCTGGTGTTCAGCGACGACCGCTACACCCTGCTCAACTACTCCCGCCCGACCCTGCTCCACGTGACGTCGAGGGGCCCCGAGGCGGGGACCCCCGGGTGGACCGTGATGCTCTCCTACGACAACCGCGTGCTGGGAGGCCCCACGATCACGATCGACGGCACCGACTACTCGCCCTCGCCGGCCGAGGTCGACGGCACCGTGTCGTCCTCCGGGTTCACGATCCCGGTCGCCGTGCCCGTCGACGGCTTCCTCGAGGTCACGATCTCCTGGGCCAAGAACGAGGAGACGTTCTACGCCGACCTCGCCGACAGCACCGTGTTCGTCAAGGCCGTGGACGCCGATGCCGACTCCCAGTGGGCCTTCCAGGCTTACGCCGCCACCCTCACGCCGACCTTCGACGGCTCGCTGACGGGAACGTTCACGGAGCACGTCAGCCACAGCGCGGACGGCAACTACACCTGGTCCTGGTACACCCTCAGCTCTCTGACCATCACCGCGAACGTCCCGGGCACGATCCCCGCCGCCGACAACCCGTTCGTCGAGATCAACACCCCGGAGTACACCACCGGGATGACCGTGACGGCCCAGAAACTCGACGGCCAGCCCGTGTCGGGTTATGTCGACGGCCTCGAACTCGGCGGCAACGATCGATACTTCGGCAATCTACTGAAGGACATCCCCGCTGGCTCCTCGCTGACGCTCGAGATCGACACTCAGCTGCAGTCGTCGATCCCCACGGACGCGCAGCCCAACCGTCCCGCCTACGCCTTCCTCAGCACGGGGCTCGCCGAACGCGACATCAGCAACCAGCAGGCCGACCCCAACTCCTGAGGCCGCCGGAACAGACATACCGAACCGAGACCAACGGAAGAGAAGAACATGTCTCCCGAGCCCGCGGCGCCCGCGCCCCGCTCCATCTCCCGCCGCACCGCTCTGAAGGCCGCCGCCTGGTCGGTCCCCGTCGTCGCCGCGGCGACCGCCGTGCCGGCCTACGCCGCAGCGAGCGGCGGCGCGGTCATCCGCGTGTCGAACCAGCAGGGCTTCGGCCCGCTCGTCTTCAGCCCCGACCGGCTGAAACTGCTCACCTACAGCAAGGTCATGCAGTTCGACGCCCAGTCGGTGGGCCCCGATGCCGCGACCCCGGGATGGGTGGTCACCCTCTCGTACGACAACCGCGAGCTGGGCGATCCCACCATCACCATCGACGGCGTCGAGTACGCACCCGCGACGCCCACGGTCAACGGCACCCATTCCTCGTCGACGTTCACGATCCCGCTCCCGGTCCCGGTCGACAGCCCCCTGTCGGCGACGATCGCCTGGGGCACCGACAACGAGCTCTACTTCGACGACGTCGCTGACAGCACCCTGTTCGTGAAGGCCATCGACGCGGACGTCGACCCGGGCAGCTACTTCTGGGCGACCTCGGCGCAGCTCTGGGACACGTACGACGCCCAGCTGACCGGCACCTACGTCGAGCACACCAGCTCGAACGCGAACGGCGAGTGGGTCTGGCACACCATCGACTCGCTGACCGTCACCGCTCTCGCGCCGGGTCTGCTGTCCGCCGAGAACCACGCGTTCATCGACATCACGACCCCGGAGTACACGACCGATATCGTCGTGCTGTCGACCGCGCTCGACGGCGTCGCGGTGTCCGGCTTCGTCACTCCTGCCGCGAAGCAGGACAACGGCCAGTACCGGATCGAGATCCTGAAGGACATCCCCGCCGGCTCTGCGCTGACGATCGCCGTCAGCACCGAGCTCAGCGACTCGATCCCGACCGACGCGAGCCCCGGCCCCGCCTACGCGTACATCGCCGCCGGCGTCGCCGATCGCGACCTGGACAACAACACGACGCCCAGCCCGTTCGCCTGAGCTGCTCACGAGACGCCCGTCCCCGGTCCGGGGACGGGCGTCTCGCATCCCGCCGGGTCTCGGCGTTCTCCCAGCCACCCTCTTGACGAACTCGCGATATATCGTGTTATTCTCTCAATACACGATATATCTCGATATCGCGACAGACATCAGGAGAAGCACATGACCGAGAAGTGGCTCATCGCCCCGGGCGAGGAACGCGTGATCGACATCGCCTCGGCGACCCGGCTCAAGGTCGGCCTCGTCGGCGGCCAGGTAGACATCGTCGCGCACGACGAACCCGGCATCCGCATCGAGGTGCACGGCGTCACCATCAAGGACCTCCGCATCGAGTCCGACGGTGCCCAGGTCGAGATCGACCACCCGCAGCTGGGCTGGGACAACTTCCTCGAGGTGTTCCGCAATTTCGGCTCCGGCGGTCCGCGCGCCGAGATCAGCGTCGCCGTCCCCCGCGCGATCGCCCTGAACCTGGGCGTCGTCAGCGCCGGCGCCCTCGTCTCGGGCATCCGCAACGACGCCCGACTCAACACCGTCTCGGGCGACCTCATCGTCGACACGCTCACCGGCGACCTCACCGTGAACGCGGTCTCGGGCGACGTGCAGATCCGCGAGCTGACCGGCGGGCTCACCGCCAACAGCGTCTCGGGCGATGTCGCGGTGACCGGCCGGGTGCGCAAGACCACGATCGACACCGTCTCGGGCGCGATGCTGGTCGACGCGACCGGGGACGTCAACACCATCAACCTCAACACGGTCTCGGGGGCGGCCACGATCCGCCTCGACGAGACCCTGCCGGCGAACTACGTGCTGCGCTCGATGAGCGGGCGGATGCTGGTCGACGGCGTCGAGCGGTCGAGCGGCGGCCCCAGCAACTACACCGGCTCCACCGGCGAGCTCGCCGGCAGTTTCGTCGACGTGCGGGCCAACTCGGTGTCCGGCGGCATCACGGTGCTGCGCCGGCCGCTGTCCACGGTCGCCGACGACCCGGAATGGGAGGGACAGGCATGAGCCCCGCGGTCTTCTCACACGGCGATCTGCGGCTGTACCTGCTGTCGCTGCTGTCCGAGGCGCCGCAGCACGGCTATGGCATTATCCAGGCGCTCACCGACCGCACCGGCGGCACCTACACGCCGAGCGCGGGGACGATCTACCCGCGGCTCGCGAAGCTCGAGGAGGAGGGCCTGGTCACCAAGACGGTCGACGGACGCACCACGATCTACGCGATCACGGATGCCGGACGGGCCGAGCTCGCAGCGCGCGAGGGGGACCTCGCCGGCATCGAGGAGGGGCTGGCCGACTCGGTGCGGCTGATCGCGAACGAGGTGCGGCAGAGCGTGCAGGAGGCGATGAAGAGCCTGCGGGCCGATCTCGCCGCCGCCGCGCACGACGGCGCATCGGCCGCAAAGCCCGCCCGGGCCGCCGGATGGGACGACGACCGCGTGGTCAGCCGCGAGAACCTGCAGCGGGCGGATGCGTCGATCAACGCCTTCCGTGCCCGGGTG
>JBASAE010000678.1:0-4055 GCA_049654285.1 Microbacterium sp. | reverse complement strand
CGCCGAGGCCGACCGCGACATGGTCGGGGCCCTCCGCGTGCGGCAGCACCAGGGTCGACCCCGCCTTCGCATCGAAACCGGCTGCCTCGAGGGCCGCGCGATCGAAGCCGAGTCCGGCGGGAACGTCCCCGTCGGAGTACACGCCGAAACCGACCGCTCCGGCGCCCTCCCCGCCCTCGCCGACCCGCACCTCGGCGGCGTCGAGGGCGTCCAGCCCCGGCACGGTCGCGAAACCCGGGGGGATGAGCTTGTTCGCGCTGCGGGTCATGGTCGTCTCCTTCTCGAATCCTGCGGACGGACTGCGGGCCGGGTCAGCCGATCTGCACCGGCGATCCCGGTCCCCACGGGATGCCGGTGAGGAACCACACCACGTACAGCGCGGTCCAGGCCAACAGCATCCACAGTGCGTAGGGGATCATCAGCGCGATGATCGTGCCGATCCCCGCGTCCTTCTTGTACCGCTGTGCGACCGTGACCATGAAGGGCAGGTAGACCATCAGCGGCGTGAGCACGTTGACCGGCGAGTCGCCCACCCGGTAGGCGGCCAGCAGGGTCTGCGGCGCGACGTCGAGGGAGGCGAAGATCGGGATGAACACCGGGGCGAAGATCACCCACTTGGGCACGAGTCCCGGGAGGATGAAGTCCAGGATCAGGATCACCAGGATGAACGCGAGCAGCAGCACGATCGCGGGGACGCTGGCGTGCTGCAGCGCCTCCGCCGCGGAGATCGCGGCGACGGTGGGCAGGTTCGTCCAGTTGAACAGCGCGATGAACTGGGCGATCATCAGGAACATCACCAGCAGGCCGCCCAGGCTCGCGAACGTCTTCGCGATCGCACCGACGGCCGCCGACCCGCCCCGCAGCGTCTTCGCGCCGTAGCCGTAGGCGACACCGCACACCAGGAACGCCAGCGAGATGATGAACACCAGGCTCGCCATGAACGGTGACGTGCCGGAGATGTCGCCGTCGGACGGCGCCCGCAGCGGGGCGCCGGGGGGCAGGGTGAGGGCGAGGATCACCACGACGAAGCCCAGCAGCGCCCACCCCGCGAACCTCAGCCCGCGCGCCTCGGCGTCGTGGTCGACGCCGTCGGAGTCGGAGGCGTCCGTCAGCTCGCTGCGGTCGTACTCGCCGAGCCGCCTCTCGGTGACGAACATCGTGACGAAGAGCGCGACGAACGTGAGCAGGAACGTCGAGACGATGCCGAAGTAGAGGTTGTGGGTGACCTGGATCGGCTCCATGCCGGCCGCGGTGAGCACGCCGTTGGTGATCTCGGTGAGCATGCTGTCGCTGGGCGTGATGATGAGGTTCGCCCCGAAAGCGGCGCCGACCGCGGCGAACGCACCGGCGAGGCCGGCGAGCGGATGCCGCCCGACCGTGAGGAAGGCGGCCGCGGCGAGCGGCACGAGGATCAGGTACCCGGCGTCGGTGGCGACCGAGGAGAGCACGCCGACGAAGAGCAGGATCGCGGCGATCCAGCGGCGCGGAGCGACCTTCACGACCCGGCGGATCAGCGCGCCCATCATCCCCGCGTGCTCGGCGACGCCGACACCGGCCATGGCGATCAGCACCGTCGCGACGACGCCGAACCCGGCGAAGTTGTTCACGAAAGAGGTGAAGAAGAACCGCAGACCCTCGACCGAGAGGAGGTTCTGCACCGCGAAGGTGCGCTCCTCGACGACGTACTCCGGCACGTCGGCGGGCTCACCGGTGGCGGTGTCGTAGATCTGCCAGTGCGTGCCGAACTGATCGTTCAGCTGTGCGACGTCCTGACCCGTCGTCACCGGTGTCGCCACCTCGTCGGTGACCGAGACCCCCACCCAGCTCAGGATCGCGGACAGCACTGCGATGAAGCCGATCAGGTACAGGAACATGATCGTCGGGTCGGGCACCTTGTTGCCGACCTTCTCGATCCAGTTCAGGAAGCCCTTCTGCGGCGCCTGCGGCGCGAGGTCCGATGTGGCGCTCATGGCCATCTCCTCGTCGGTGGGGGGTGCGGCGTCCACGCCGCCGAGTCCGGCGTGTGCTTCGATCCTGGCCTCCCGCCGGTCCCACGGCAACACCATCCCCCACTTCCGGGGGTGCGGGTCTCGTGCCGCGTCGGCCGTCGGACTACGCTCGGCGCATATGGATCCGGTGATCGTCGTCTTCGTCGTCCTCGCCCTGGCGGTGGCGGCGTTCGTGTCGAACCGCATCCCGCTCGCGGTGATCGCCGTCGGGGTGTCGCTGGCGCTGTTCCTCACCGGCGTCCTGGGCCTGGATCAGGCGCTGGCGGGCTTCGGCGATCCCACCGTGCTGTTCATCGCCTCGCTGTTCGTGCTGAGCGAGGCGCTGGAGGCCTCGGGCGTGGTGGCCTGGGCCGGACAGCAGGTGATCGCGAAGGCCGGCACCCGCCGGGTGCCTCTGGTGATCGTGCTGTCCCTGCTCACCGCGGTGACCACCGCCCTGATCAGCGTGAACGGATCGGTGGCGGCGTTCCTGCCGCTCGTGGTCGTGGTGGCGGCGCGGGCGGGCATCCCGGCGTCGCAGCTGCTTATGCCCCTGGCGTTCGCCGCGCACGCCGGATCGATGCTCGCCCTCACCGGCACGCCGGTGAACATCATCGTCTCGGATGCCGCGGTGGATGCCGGGGCGCGTCCGTTCGGCTTCTTCGAGTTCGCCCTGGCCGGCCTCCCGCTGCTGGCCGGCGCGATCCTGCTGATCGTGTTCGCGGGGCCGAGACTGCTGCCGAACCGTACGGCCCCCTCGGCGCCCGCGGACCTGCAGCGCCTCGCCGAACTGCTCCGCAGCGAGTACGCCCTCGCTCCGGAGGATGTGCAGCTCAGCGCGCGAAGGGGCGTGACCGAGGTGGTGATCCCGCCGCGGTCGACGCTGATCGGCCTGCACGTGTTTCCCGGCATGTGCACGCCGAGCGGCGACCTCGTGGTCCTCGCGGCCCGACGCGGCGAGGACGCCCTGGAGGGCGTCGGCACCGCGCTGCAGGCCGGCGACGTGCTGCTGCTCGACGGCACCTGGGACGACCTCTCCCGGCACACCGCCGACGACCGGGAGGTGCTGGTGGTGGACCGCCCGGACCTGCTGCGCCGCAGCGTGCCGCTGGGCACCGGCGCGAAGCGCACCCTCGTGGTCGCGGCGGCGATGGTGCTGCTGCTGGTGACCGGCGTCGTGCCGCCGGCGGTGGCCGGGCTGCTCGCCGCCGGCGCGCTCATCCTGCTGCGGGTGGTGTCGATGCCGCAGGCGTACCGCGCGATCTCGTGGACCACGGTGATCCTGGTCGCGGGCATGATCCCGCTGTCCACCGCGTTCCAGTCGACCGGAGCGGCGCAGCTGATCGCCGACGGGCTGCGGGATCTCGTCGGCGGCGCCGGCCCCACGGCGGCGCTCGCGGCGATCGTGCTGATCACGCTCGTGCTCGGCCAGCTGATCAGCAACACCGCGACGGTGCTGATCATCGTGCCGGTCGCGGTGGCCCTGGCCGGGGCGATGGACGCCTCCCCGCTGCCGTTCCTGATGGGCCTCACCGTCGCGGGCGCCGCCGCGCTGATGACGCCGGTCGCGACCCCCGCGAACCTCATGGTGATGGAGCCTGGCCAGTACCGCTTCGGCGACTACGCGAGGTTCGGGATGCCGTTCTTGGCGCTGTTCTTCGCGGTGGCGGTGTTCTGGGTGCCGCTGATCTGGCCGTTCACCCCCTGATCGGCCGCGGCGGGCCGCGCGAGGTCCCAGCGCTCACGGCGGACCGGCACCCCGCCGGACTCCACCACGATGCCGACCTCGCGTCCCGTGATGCGGATGGTCGCCGATTCGATCCCCGGCGCGGACAGCAGGTCGAGCAACCGCTCGACTGCGGCATCCGAGATCCGCGCGCCGTCCGTGCTGTCGTCGAGCAGGAGCACCTGGGCTCCCACCCGGCGCAGCGCGGCGACGCGGTCGTCGAGCAGTGGATGCCGCAGCCCGCGCGCCCGGATGAGGTCGCGGACTCCCCCCTCCACGACCGGTAGCTCCCGAAGCTCCGCGCCGCCGGAGCTTCCGCCCGCGGCCAGCCGGCGCAGCAC
>JBASAE010000677.1:0-9162 GCA_049654285.1 Microbacterium sp. | reverse complement strand
GAATAGAGTTGCGGATCATGCGTTACACCATATACATTCACCTGAATAGATATGGATGCGAGGCATCCGAAGGGAAGCGATCGTGAACGAGAACGCAGGCATGCAGTTCGGCATCATGTCGGTCAGCGACATCACGCAGGATCCGACCACGGGTGCCACGCCCAGCGAGCGGGAGCGCATCGAGGCGGCGGTGACCATCGCCACCCACGCCGAGGAGGTGGGCCTCGACGTCTTCGCGATCGGTGAGCACCACAACCCGCCGTTCTTCTCCTCCAGCCCGACGACCCTCCTGGCATACATCGCCGCGCGGACCGAACGGCTCATCGTGTCGACCTCGACGACGTTGATCACCACCAACGACCCGGTGCGCATCGCCGAGGAGTACGCGATGCTGCAGCACCTCTCCGGTGGGCGCATGGACCTCATGATGGGACGCGGCAACACCGGGCCGGTCTACCCCTGGTTCGGCCAGGACATCCGCCAGGGGCTTCCCCTCGCGATCGAGAACTACGCGCTGCTGCATGAGCTGTGGACCAAGGACGTCGTCGACTGGGAGGGCAAGTTCCGCACGCCGCTGCAGGGCTTCACCTCGACCCCACGCCCGCTCGACGGCATCAAGCCCTTCGTGTGGCACGGTTCGATCCGCACCCCGGAGATCGCCGAGCAGGCCGCCTACTACGGCGACGGCTTCTTCGCGAACAACATCTTCTGGCCCAAGGAGCACTATCAGCGCTTGATCGAGCTGTACCGCCAGCGCTGGGCGCACTACGGCCACGGCGCACCCGAGACGGCGATCGTCGGCCTGGGCGGACAGGCGTTCATCCGTCCGAAGTCGCAGGACGCCGTGAACGAGTTCCGGCCCTACTTCGATAACGCCCCGGTCTACGGCCACGGCCCGTCGATGGAGGACTTCACCGAGATGACGCCGCTGACCGTCGGCTCGCCGCAGCAGGTCATCGACCGCTACGCCGGCATGCGCGACGCCTTCGGCGACTACCAGCGTCAGCTGTTCCTGATGGACCACGCCGGCCTGCCGCTGAAGACCGTGCTCGAGCAGCTCGATCTGCTCGGCGGCGAGGTCGTCCCCGTGCTGCGTCGCGAGCTCGCGAAGGACCGTCCGGCGACCGTGCCGGATGCGCCTACCCACGCCGCCCGGGTGAAGGCCGTCTACGGCGACGGTCCGACCCGCGAGGCGCGCCCCGGCGCGAACCGCGGTGACAACCTCACCGCCGGCTCGCCCTATCAGGACGGCGGCGCGGCACCTGCGGGCTCGGCGTTCGGCGCCGCTGCGGTGAAGGCGGGTGCGTGATGGGCGAGCGCAGGATCGCGGTCGTCTCGGCCGGCCTCTCGAACCCGTCGTCGACACGGATGCTCGCCGATCGGCTGGCCGCCGAGACCGCGAAGGCGCTTCGCGAGCAGGACATCCCGGTGACCGTCGACGTGATCGAGCTGCGTGACCTCGCCCACGACATCACCAATAACCTGCTCACCGGCTTCGCGCCGCCCGCACTCGAGACGGCGATCAACACCATCGTCTCGGCCGATGCGCTGATCGCGGTCACGCCGATCTTCTCGACCAGCTACAACGGGCTGTTCAAGTCCTTCATCGACGTGCTCGACCCGGACTCGCTCAGCGGCAAGCCGGTGCTGATCGGCGCCAACGCGGGAACCGCCCGTCATTCGCTCGCGGTCGACTACGCGATCCGTCCGCTGTTCACCTACCTGCACGCCGAGCCGGTCTCGACCGGGGTGTTCGCCGCCTCCAGCGACTGGGGCGCCAATGCCGACGACGTGGCCCCTTTGAGCGCGCGGGTCGAGCGTGGGGCACGCGAACTCGCCGAGGCGATCGCCCGGCGCGACGCCGCGACCTCCGAGGACCCCTTCGACCCGGACACCTACCTGGGCAAGGGCCGGTCGTTCGGGCACCTGCTGGGCGGTCTCTCGGGGGAGTGAGGATCAGCCGCTCTTGCGGCGGAACTCGCGCTTCATCTGCGGGGCGGAGGTGGCGTGCACGGCGGAGTCGCCGTCGAGGTGCGATTCGCCGGCACGGCTCTTCGCGTTCTTCTTCTCGAGCGCCTCACGGAACTTGCGCTTCATCTCGTCGGAGGCGGCGCTGTCTTCGGTACTCATGCGGGCCAGCCTAGTCCACGCGATGCGGCATTGCGCGCGCTGCTAGGCTTGATGCGGTCGCCTGTGCCATCTTCATGAGACTTTCCTGTCCACAGGCATGCAATGCTCGCACGCCACACGGGTGCGCGAGCCTAAACAAAGAAGGAGAGACCTCTTGGAAGGTCCTGAAATCACTGCTGCCGAAGCCGTTCTCGACAACGGCCGTTTCGGCACCCGCACCGTCCGCTTCGAGACCGGACGCCTCGCTCAGCAGGCGCAGGGATCCGTTGCGGCCTACCTCGACGACGAGACCATGCTGCTCTCGGCCACCAGCGCCAGCAAGCACCCGCGTGAAGGGTTCGACTTCTTCCCGCTGACGGTCGACGTCGAAGAGCGTTCCTACGCCGCCGGCAAGATCCCCGGTTCGTTCTTCCGTCGCGAGGGCCGTCCCTCGACCGAGGCGATCCTGGTCTGCCGCCTGATCGACCGCCCGCTGCGCCCGTCGTTCGTCGACGGCCTGCGCAACGAGGTGCAGATCGTCATCACCGTGCTCTCGATCGCACCGGGCGAGTACTACGACGCCCTCGCGATCAACGCGGCATCCGCGTCGACGCAGATCTCGGGCCTGCCGTTCTCCGGGCCGATCGCGGGCGTCCGTCTGGCGTTCATCCCCGGTCACGGCGAGCACGCCGACCAGTGGGTCGCGTTCCCGAACGTGTCGCAGGTCGAGCAGGCCGTGTTCGACCTCGTCGTCGCCGGCCGCGTCGTCACCAAGGCCGACGGCTCGGAGGACGTCGCGATCATGATGGTCGAGGCCGAGGCCACCGAGGGCAGCTGGAACCTGATCAAGGCCGGCGCCACCAAGCCCAGCGAGGAGATCGTGGCCCAGGGCCTCGAGGCCGCCAAGCCGTTCATCTCGCAGCTGGTCAAGGCCCAGGCCGAGCTCGCCGCGCACGCGTCGAAGGAGCCGGGCGTGTACCCGGTGTTCCTGCCCTACGAGCAGGCGACCTACGACTTCGTCGCCGAGCGCGCCTACGACGAGCTCGTCGGCGTCTACCAGATCGCCGACAAGGTCGAGCGCCAGAACGCCGACGACGCCGTCAAGGATCGTGTCAAGGGCGAGCTCGCCGCCGCGATCGAGGCGGGCACCCTGCCCGAGTCGGCGGCGGCCGAGTTCGGCGCCGCCTACAAGTCGGTCACCAAGAAGATCGTGCGCGGACGCATCCTCACCGAGAACGTGCGCATCGACGGTCGCGGCCTGGCGGACATCCGCCCGCTCGACGCCGAGGTGCAGGTCATCCCGCGCGTGCACGGCTCGGCGATCTTCCAGCGCGGCGAGACCCAGATCCTGGGCGTCACCACGCTGAACATGCTCAAGATGGAGCAGCAGATCGACTCGCTCTCGCCCACCACGAGCAAGCGCTACATGCACCACTACAACTTCCCGCCCTACTCGACCGGTGAGACCGGCCGGGTCGGGTCGCCGAAGCGGCGCGAGATCGGTCACGGCTTCCTGGCCGAGCGCGCGCTGGTGCCGGTGCTGCCCACCCGCGAGGAGTTCCCCTACGCGATCCGTCAGGTCTCCGAGGCGCTCAGCTCGAACGGCTCCACCTCGATGGGCTCGGTCTGCGCCTCGACCCTGTCGCTGCTGAACGCCGGCGTGCCGCTGCGCGCCCCGGTCGCCGGCATCGCGATGGGCCTGGTCTCCGACGAGGTCGACGGTCAGACTCGCTACGCGGCGCTGACCGACATCCTCGGTGCGGAGGACGCGCTGGGCGACATGGACTTCAAGGTCGCCGGCACCAGCGAGTTCGTCACCGCGATCCAGCTGGACACCAAGCTCGATGGCATCCCCTCCGAGGTGCTGGCGGGTGCCCTCACCCAGGCGAAGGACGCCCGGCTCACGATCCTGGGCGTGCTGAACGCCGCGATCGACGCCCCCGACGAGATGGCGCCGACCGCGCCGCGCGTCATCAGCGTGCAGATCCCGGTCGACAAGATCGGCGAGCTGATCGGCCCGAAGGGCAAGACGATCAATGCGATCCAGGATGAGACCGGTGCTCAGATCTCGATCGAGGAGGATGGCACGGTCTACATCGGCGCTGTCGACGGTCCTTCGGCCGAGGCCGCCCGCGCCCAGGTGAACGCGATCGCCAACCCGACCAACCCCGAGGTCGGCGAGCAGTTCCTCGGCACCGTCGTGAAGATCGCCACCTTCGGTGCGTTCATCTCGCTGCTGCCCGGCAAGGACGGTCTGCTGCACGTCACCGAGGTGCGCAAGCTCGCCGGCGGCAAGCGGGTCGAGAACGTCGACGACGTGCTCTCGGTCGGCCAGAAGATCCTGGTGCGCATCACCAAGATCGACGACCGCGGCAAACTGTCGCTTGAGCCCGTGCTCGAAGAGGCCGACGCCGAGGCTCCGGCTGCCGACGTCTCCGCAGAGGAGACGGTCGAGGCCTGATCCCGGTCTGTCATGGCACCCCGGCCCCTCCTTCGTGGAGGGCCGGGGTGCCGTGCGTTGTGACCAAACCGTTATGATGACTTCTCTCCCCGGGGGTGGAAACGATCGGGATCCCGCAGATTCTCGCTTAGCCTTGCTGTAGGCAACGGGGTTGCCTGGAACAGGCATTCGGGGGGTTGGACATGCGTATCTTCGGCGTCGGCACGCCAGCCGCACCGGAGCGCGCTTCATCGGCGTCGCAGCCCGATCCCTCCGTCGACGAGCATCCTTCCGCCCCGATCCCGGTCATCGGCCCCGGAGTAGGCGAGGGCATCCGGATCGAGCTCGGGGAGACGGGCCTGTCCTCCTTCCCGCTCATGCTGGGCGCGGCCGAGTTCGGCTGGAACGTCGATCTCGCCACCAGCCATGCGATCCTCGACCGCTACGTGGAGTTCGGCGGCAACGCCGTGCACACCGCCGACGGCTTCTCGGGCGGTCGCAGCGAGCACATCATCGGCCGGTGGCTGCGTTCGCGCGGGACGCGCTCCGACCTGCTGCTCGGCGTGCGGATCGGCACACACGCCGACAACCCCGGCCTCGGCTCGGTGAACCTGGTGCGCGCGGTCGAGGCATCGCTGCACCGCCTGGGGGTCGAACACCTCGACGTGCTGTATCTGGACGCCACCTTCGATCAGACCACGAACCTCGAGGACATCCTCGCGACGGTGGAGTGGCTGCGCGAGACAGGCAAGATCGGCGCCGTGGGCGCCTTCCGCTTCACTCCGGAGCGTCTGGTCGAGGCGCGCATCCTGGCCTCCGCCGGATACCCGCGCATCGAGGTGCTGGACGAGCCGTACAACCTCGTGCGTCGCGAGAGGTTCGAGGGCGACCTGCGTCTCGTGGCGGGTGCGCAGAGCCTGGCGGTGACCCCGTCCCACGCTCTCGAGCACGGCTTCCTGTCTGGGCGGCACCGCAGCAAGCAGGGCATGTCCGGCGTTCGCGCCGAGCAGCTGCGTGGAAACCTGAACCGCCGCGGCATCCGGGTGCTGCGTGCCCTCGACATCGTCGCCGCCGAGCTGGACGTGCCGGTCGCCGCGGTGTCCATCGCCTGGTTGCTGGCGCAGCGCACGATCGCGGCCCCCATCGTGAACGCCTTTGCCACCGAGCACGTCGACGAGCTCATGCAGGGCGCCGGTGTGACCCTCTCACGTGCGCATCTCACCGACCTCACACGCGCGGGCAACTGATCGGACACCGCGCGTCGGTGAGGTGACCTAAGCTGGAGGTGCGCCGATGAGGGCGTATTAAGTGAGCGGGTTTGTGACGCACTACATCTATCTGGTCAGGCATGGCGAACATCAGGATGCCGAGCACGGCATCGATGACGGACCCCTCTCGCCCCGGGGCCAACGTCAGGCCGAGCTGATCGCCGACCGCCTCTCCGGCCTCCCGCTCGACGCCGTCTGGCACTCGCCGCTGCTGCGCGCGGCGGAAACCGCCCGAGCCGTGGCCGCGCGCCTTCCCTCCGTCGATCCGGTGCCGTCGGCGCTGCTGTTCGACTGCGTGCCCACCGGGATGACGGAGGAGACCCCGGTGGCGTTCGAGCCGTTCTTCGGCTCGGTCACCGAGGCCGAGCTCGAGGCCGGCCGCGCGCAGATGTCCGATGCGGTGAACGAGTTCCTGCGGCGCAAGAACGGCGACGTGCACGAGGTGCTGATCACGCACAACTTCGTGATCAGCTGGTTCGTGCGCGAGGTGCTCGGTGCGCCGGAGTGGCGATGGATGACGCTGAACCAGGCCCACTGCGGGCTGACCGTGATCGCGCAGAAGCAGGGCCGGCCCTGGTCACTGCTCACCCACAACGACCTCGGCCATCTGCCGATGGAGCTGCGCACCGGCCTCCCCGATTTCGCGGCGGTCTAGGCGCCCGCAGCATCGATACGGACCCGAGGCGTGAGCAGCCTCAGCGGAAGTCGCGGGAGCGGTGTGCGAGGCCGGTGCTCAAGGGCTCGAAGGCATCGGCCAGCACATTGGCCACGCCTTCGGGAGAACGCTCCAGGATCCCGCGCACGATGAGTGCGGGCGAGTCGCGGGCGACCCGGCGATACCGCCCCCACACCCCGGCCGAGCAGATCACGTTCACCAGGCCGTGCTCGTCCTCCAGGTTGAGGAACGTGATGCCGCTCGCGGTGGCCGGTCGCTGCCGGTGGGTGACGATTCCCGCCACCTCGATGCGCCGTCCGGTCTCGTGCGTGCGCAGCAGGTCGGAGGCCAGCACACCGCGCTCGTGCAGCCTTTCGCGGAAGTGCGCCATCGGATGATCGTCGGCCGAGACGCCCGTCGCCCAGAGGTCGGCCGCGAGCCGTTCATAACCCGACTGGTCGGGGAACAGCGGCGGCTGCACGGCGATCGCCGTGCCCGGAAGATAGCGGGCACGGTCATCGGCGGCGGCTCCCGAGACCCAGATCGCCTCGCGGCGGGTCAGATCGAGGCACTCGAACGCCCCCGCGGTCGCCATCGCCTCGAGCTGGGCGGCCGTGGCGTCCGTCCGCCGCACGAGATCGGGCAGATCGCGGAACGGACCGTCCTGCTCACGCGACGCGACGATCCGCTGCGCCAGCTCTTCGCCGATGCCGCGGATGCCGGCGAGTCCGAGTCGCACGGCGAAGCGGCCGTCTCGACGGTGTGCGGCAGACTCGTCGGGGGCCGCACGATCGAAGGGCCGAGGGTCCGGATCGCGGGCCCGCCGGCAGGTGTCCCTTCCCGTCGGGCCCTCGCCGCCCTTGACCCGCTCCAGCGTGTCGAGGGCGCCCGAGGCGTGCAGATCGGGGCGCAGCACCCGCACCCCGTGCCGACGGGCATCCCCGGACAGCGTCGAGGCGGAGTAGAACCCCATCGGCTGCGACCGCAGCAGTCCCGCCAGGAACGCCGCAGGATAGTGCAGCTTCAGCCACGAGCTGGCATACACCAACAGCGCGAATGAGAGCGAGTGCGACTCGGCGAACCCGAAGTTCGAGAACGCCTGGATCTGCGCGTAGATGCGGTCGGCGATCTCTTCGCTCAGGCCGCGTCGCATCATCCCGGCGTACAGCGAGGCCTTGATGCGCTCGATCTTCTCCATGCCGCGTTTGGAGCCCATCGCACGGCGCAGCAGATCGGCCTCGTCGGCGGTGCAGTCGCCCAGCGTGGTCGCCATCTGGATCAGCTGCTCCTGGAACACCGGGATGCCGAGGGTGCGCTTCAGCACGGGTTCCAGATCGGGGTGCGCATAGGGGATCTCCAGGCGCTCATCCGCGGGTTCGCCGCGAGCCGCGCGCTCCCGGTTCGCCTTGTCGATCCTGTCCTTCTCGACCTTGCGCTTGACGAACGGATGCACGGCGCCACCCTGGATGGGCCCCGGCCTGATGAGGGCGATCTGCACGGCCAGCTCGTAGAACTCCCGCGGCTGCAGTCGTGGCAGCAGCCCCATCTGCGCTCGGGACTCCACCTGGAACACACCGATCGAATCGGCCCGGCAGAGCATGTCGTACACCGCCGGCTCCTCCCGGGGGATCGTCTCGAGCGTCCAGACCTCGCCGGTGGCATCCGCGATCAGGTCGAAACAGTGCCGCAGCGCCGACAGCATCCCGAGCCCCAGCAGGTCGAACTTCACCAGCCCCATCCCGGCGGCGTCGTCCTTGTCCCACTGGATGACCGTGCGGTCCTTCTTCCGGGCGTACTCGACCGGGACCACCTCGCCGACCGGCTGGGCGGTGAGGACCATCCCGCCGGAGTGGATGCCGAGATGCCGGGGTGCCATCATCAGCTGTTCGGCGTAGGTGAGCACCTCGGCGGGGATGTCGTTGCCCTCCACGGCCTCGATCCCCGTGGCCCAGCCGTCGACCTGCTTCGACCAGGCGTCCTGCTGGCCGGGCGAGTGCCCGAGCGCCCTCGCCATGTCGCGCACCGCGTTCTTCGGCCGGTACTGGATGACGTTCGCCACCTGGGCGGCCTTCTCGCGCCCGTACTCCTCGTACACCCACTGGATGATCTCCTCCCGACGACCGGAGTCGAAGTCCACGTCGATGTCGGGCTCCTCGTTGCGCGTGGTGGCGAGGAAGCGTTCGAAGGGGAGGCCGTAGAAGAGCGGGTCGATCGCGGTGATGCCCAGCAGATAGCAGACGACGCTGGCCGCCGCCGATCCGCGGCCCTGGCAAAGGATGCCGAGGCGCCGAGCCTGCTCGACGATGCCGTGCACGATCAGGAAGTACCCCGGGAAGTCCTTCTCGGCGATGACGTTCAGCTCCCGTTCGATACGCGAACGGCCGTCGTCGTCGAGCCGGGGATACTTCTGCGGCACCGCGGCCCAGACGAGACCGCGCAGATGCTCCATCGGCGTCTTGCCGTCCGGGGTCTTCATCCGTGGCAGATCGGGCTTGGCCCGGCTCAGTGGGAAGGCGCAGTCCGAGGCGATCCGCAGCCCTGTCTCGATCGCGCCGGGGTAGCGTCGGAACCGCTCGGTCATCTCGGCTCCGCTGCGCAGATGCGCCGCCCCGTGCGCCGGCAGCCAGCCGTCGAGCTCGTCCATGCTGCGGGTGGCACGCACGGCGGCGATCGCCTCGGCGAGCCCGGCC
>JBASAE010000676.1:0-2910 GCA_049654285.1 Microbacterium sp. | reverse complement strand
GACCTCGCCCGCGTCGTGCAGCACCGCGCCCTCCTCCGACCGCGGCACCAGCCGGCCGTCGGGCAGGTATCCGCGATCGGCGAACGCCTCGGCTGCGACCGCGAGGCCGGCCCGCGCGGCGACGGCGAGCCCGACGCCGCCCGCGAGCCCCAGCAGCACGAGCCGCGGATCGAACGCACGGATCGCGGAGACCACGGCCGCCGCCTGCCGCTCGTCCTGCGCGATCGTGTTGTACAGCGCGCCGTGCGGCTTCACGTAGACGACCCGGCCGCCGACCGCCGTCGCAAGCCCCGCGACCGCGCCGAGCTGGTACTCGACCTGTGCCTGCAGGGCCGGCGGATCGATCTCCACGGCGACCCGCCCGAAGTTCTCGTAGTCCCGGTACCCCGGGTGCGCTCCGATCGTCACCCCGTGCGCCACCGCCGCCGTCAGCGTCGCGCGGATGCCCTCCGGACTGCCGGCGTGGAACCCGCACGACACGTTCGCGCTGGTGACGATCCCGAGCATGCTCTCGTCGTCCGACACGACACGGTCGGGCGTGTTCTCCCCGAGGTCGGAGTTGAGGTCGATGGATGCCACATCCTCACCGTACCTCGCACCCCGGGCGTTTCCTCAGGGCGGGCGATCCACGCCGCGCGATCGCCCGCCCTCCGGTCAATCCGAGTCGTGGTCCGTCCGCAGCACGGATTCCAGCCGGTCGAGCACCTCGTCCACGGCGGCTCCCTCGCCGGTCGTGCTGATCGTGATCTCGTCGCCCTGGTTGGCTCCGAGCGACAGCACGCCCAGGATGCTCGCGGCGTTCACCGTGGTCGCCCCGTTCGACACCTCGATCGGGAACCCGGCCGCCTTCGCGGCCTCGACGAACATCTTCGCGGGGCGGGCGTGCAGGCCATGCGCCGAGCCGATGTGCACGACCCTGACCGTCGTGCCCGTCATCGAACGGCCTCCTCATCCGCTGCGACCGCCGCGCGCTTCTCGCGTCGCTGACGACGCACCTCGAAGACCGAGAGCAGGACGAAGGCGACGATCACCACGAGGAACCCGATCACGGGAACCTTGAACGCCAGCAGCGTGACCATCGAGTCGACGGTGTCGTAACCGGTCCCTGTCGCGCCCACGTCGGCGAACTGGTCGAACACGAAGTACACCAGGCCCGACAGGAAGATCAGGAGGAACCCGTACACGAAGCCGGCGATCGCGGCACCGCGGCGTCCGCCCGTCGCGTTGCCCATGATCCCGGCGACGCCGCCGGTGAAGAAGGCGCCGATGATCGACACCAGCGGCACCACGCCGAAGCTCAGCGAGGAGGCCAGCATCGCCACGAGCATGCCGCCGACCGCCGTGATGAAGCCGATCATCAAGGCGTTCTGGCCGTAGACGAACAGCACGGGCACGTCGAGCGCGGGGATCGCGTTGGGCACGAGCTTGTCGGAGATGCCCTTGAACGCGGGCACGAGCTCGCCGAGGAACAGCCGCACGCCCTGCAGCAGCACGAGCACGCCCGCGGTGAACCCGAGCGCCTGCAGCAGGCCGAACAGGATGTAGTTCGTGCCGTTCGCGAGCTTCCCGACCTCGTCGGGGCCCGCGATGATCACGACGATCAGGTAGAAGAACAGCATGACGACCGAGATCGAGACGGCGGTGTCCTTGAAGAACGCCAGCCCCTTGGGCAGCTTCATGTCCTCGGCGCTCTTCGACTTGTTGCCGAGGAGCCCACCCACCCAGGCGGCGGGGACCGTGCCGAGCGTCGTCAGGTGGCCGATCGCGAAGTCGTTGCCACCGATGACCTTGCGCACGTACGGCTGCGAGATCGCGGGCAGCAGGGTGAGCAGCGCACCCTGCAGCACCGAGCCGACCACCATGATCATCACCTCGTTGAACCCGGCGATGTACAGCACGTACGCGACGGTGACCGACGAGATCCACAGCATGTGGCCGGTGAGGAAGATGTACTTCAGCGGTGTGAACCGCGCGAGCAGCACGTTCACGAGGAATCCGGCGGCGAGGATGACCGCGGAGGTGCTGGCGATCACGGGGACCGCGCTCTGCATGGTGGCCGAGACCAGCTCGGCGCCGGTCGCGAACCCGACGAGCCCGGTCACCTTCTGGAACAGGGTCACGAACGGCAGGATGGCCGTGACGATCAGACCGGCGCCCGCGGTGAGGATGAGCAGGCCCAGCGCGGTCTTCACCGTGCCGCTGAAGATCTGCGCGCCGCTCTTGCGCTGCAGCGCAAGACCGATCAGCGCCACGATCGCCAGCACCAGCGCCGGCGTCTTCATGACCTCGATGACGAAATTGAGGACTATCACGATTGCTCCTTCAACTGCTTCATTGCATGTAACGGGGAGGAAGGTCGCGGATCCGGGTCACCGCAGGCCATGCGAGTCGAGGTACGCCTCAAGGGCGCTCTTCACCTCGGGGACGCTGACGATGTTCCGCACGAACACGGTGTTCTCGTGGCTCGCCAGCTCTTCTTCGAAATCGGGGGAGGCCACGATGATGTCGGCCGTCGAGCCTCCGATCATCCCGGCCGCCTCGTGCTCGACCTCGGCGGCGATGCCGAGCTCCTTCATCGCCTTCTCGACGCTCATCTTCAGGATCAGGCTCGAGCCCATCCCGAATCCGCACACGCAGAGGATCTTCATGTCTGTCTCCTTCGAGGCCGGACGAACCGGATGCTAAAGATTGCCGATCAGCGGACGGTACTGCTCGATCCAGCGGGCGTTGCTCGCGTCTCCCTGGTCGAGGTTCGCGCTGACGTAGATCGGGGGCTCGAATCCCGCGGTGACGCAGTTCTCGACGGTCTGCGCGATGATCGCCTCCACCACGGTCATCCCGAGCACCGTCGAGGTGCCGCAGAACCGCGGGGCGAAGCCGTCCAGCTGCAGCGCCGCATCGCCGGCGACG
>JBASAE010000675.1:0-1799 GCA_049654285.1 Microbacterium sp. | reverse complement strand
GCGTCGCCCCGGCCACGGCCGTCGCCGTCGCCAGCGCCGCAGGGACCGCGGTGTCCCACGCCTGGGACGCGAAGTAGACCGCGACCGGGAACGCGACCACGATCACGGCGAGCACGAAGAGCGCCGTGAGCTCGCGTGAGCGGCGTTCCGGCAGCAGCAGAGCGCCGACCGCCATGCCGATGCGCGCGGCGAGGAGCGTGCAGCCGACCCCGATGACGGTGGCGAGCACGGTCACGGGCCACGGCGCCCCGAAGCCGGTCACGACGATCGCGATGCACACCGCGACCGCGATCAGCGCGACGCTCGGCACGCTCACGACCGTGGCGAGCGCGAGCGCCCCGGGCAGCTTCCGGTCGTCGACGCCGAACACCGCGAATCGACGCGGGTCCAGCTGATCACCGGCGCCGATGAGCACGGGGCCCAGCAGGAAGGCGAGGAAGACCGCGGCGCTTCCCAGCACGATGACGGAGTGCGCCACCTCGCGGGAGCCGTCCGCGAGGCGGAGGACGGCCATGCCGACCACGATGGTCGCCGCGATCGTCGCGAGCAGTCCCAGCGCGGCGCGGATCGGATGCGCCCCGCGTACCGCACCACGGAGGAGCGCGAGCCTCAGCTGGAGAACGTGTGCAACCACTCGAGTCCCTCCACCTCGCCGCCCGAGCCCACGAGCTCGACGAACCGCGCGGCGAGGGACCGCCCGGCCCGCACCTCGTCGATCGTCCCCTCCGCGAGCACTTCTCCGGCGACGATGACCGCGACCCGCGAGCACACCTGCTCGACGAGCTCCATGCCGTGGCTGGAGAGGATCACCGTGCCGCCGTGAGCGACGTAGGCGCGCAGGATGTCGAGGATCACCCCCGAGGAGACCGGATCGACGGACTCGAACGGCTCATCCAGGACGAGCACGCGGGGAGAGTGGATCATGGCTCCCGCGAGCATGACCTTCTTCGTCATGCCCGCGGAGTAGTCGGAGACCACGCGTCCCAGGGCATCGCTGAGATCGAAGGCGCGGGCGAGATCCGCGGTGCGCTTCTCGATGACGGACGCGTCGAGCCCGCGCAGCAGGCCGTAGTAGTGCAGCAGCTGACGGCCGGTGAGGCGGTCGAAGGTGCGCAGCCGATCGGGCAGCACCCCCATCGCCCGCTTCGCGGCGAGCGGATCGGTGCGCTGGTCCACCCCGCACACCGCGATGGCGCCCTCGTCGGAACGCAGCAGTCCGGCGATCATCGAGAGCGTGGTCGTCTTGCCCGCGCCGTTCGGGCCGACCACTCCGTAGAACGATCCCGCGGGAACGGTGAGGTCGACACCGTTCACCGCCGGGAAGTCGCCGAACCGCTTCACCAGTCCGCGGACCACGAGCGCGTCCGGGGATGCGCCGGACGCGGGCTCATCGGAGCTCGGAGTCACATCGCCCACGGCGTCCACCCCCTCACCCGAAGGGGACGGCGTCGTCCCCTTCGCCGAGGATGCCCCAGGCTTCGCCTCCCGCGCAACTGCGGACGACGCAGACGCCTCCACGACCGCATCGGACGACGCCTCCCCGTCGTTCCCCGCCCCGTCCGGTTGCGGCGTCGCGGACACGGCGTCAACGCTCTCGTCGGCCGATGTCGTGGCGGCAGCCTTCTCGGCAACAGGCTTCATGGCAGCGGCCTTCTTGGCAGTCGCCGCCCTGGCCGCCGAGGCCTTGGACGCCTTCTTCCTGACGGTCGCGGCCTCCGGCGGCGCGGAGCTGTCCGTCGACGTCGTGACGGTCGCCGACTCGGTCGCCGTGGATCTGGCCGTCTTCGTCCCGACGGCTG
>JBASAE010000674.1:0-3126 GCA_049654285.1 Microbacterium sp. | reverse complement strand
TTCAACCACCACCGCTCGCCCTCGCGCGATCGGACGCCCTGGAACATCGCCGAGCGGACCGGGGACGAGCGCGTCCTTCCCCTCGTGCGGGACGCCGTCCGCCTGCGGGAGCGCCTCGTGCCCTATCTCGCCGCCGCGGCATCCGACTCGATCGCTTCGGATCGGCCGCTGATGCGTCCGCTGTTCTTCACCGCTCCGCGAGACGAGAACGTGTGGTCGGCGCCGGTGTCGTGGACGCTCGGCGACGACATCCTCGTCGCGCCGGTGCTCGAGCCCGGCCGTGCCGAGCTGGACGTCTACCTTCCGGCCGGAGGGTGGACGGACGCCTGGACCGGCGAGCGCGTGGAGGGCGGGCGGACCGTCAGCGTGCCGACGCCGATCGACCGCATCCCGGTCTTCGTGCGCGAGGGGGCCGCGGTGACCGCGGTCTTCGCCGAGGACGACGATGTCCGACCGTGACCGTCGGCCGAACATCGTGCTGGTGCACTGGCACGACACCGGCCGGCTCGTCGCTCCCTATGGGCACTCCTGGGTGCCGTCGCCGGAGCTTTCACGGCTGGCAGAGAAGGCCCTCGTCTTCGAGAGGGCCTTCTCTGCCAGCCGTTGTGCTCGCCCGCCCGCGGCTCGCTGTTCACCGGACGCTATCCGCATGCGAACGGACTGATGGGCCTCTCGCATCTCGGCTGGGAGTACCACTCCGAGGAGCGCACCCTGCCGATGCACCTCTCGGCGCTGGGCTACCGCACGGTGCTCGTGGGCCTGCAGCACGAGTCGTCGGACGCATCGACGCTCGGCTACCACGAGGTGGACGACCTGAACGCGGAGGCCCAGTACGCGTCGGTCGTCGCGGAGCTCGCGGCGATCAGGATCGCCCGGCTGGCCGCCGCGGGGGATCCGTTCTTCCTGAGTGTCGGGATGTTCGAGCCGCACCGCCCCTATCCGGCCGAGCTGTACAGCGGGGTCGACCCGCAGGACGTCGTGGTGCCGCCCTACCTTCCGGACACCGCGGAGGTGCGCGAGGATCTCGCCGCCTACGCGGCGGCCGTGGCCGTCGCCGATGCGGCCACTGGCAGGGTGCTGCGTGCGATCGAGGACGCCGGCGTGGCAGAGGACACGATCGTCGTGTTCACCACCGACCATGGCGTGGCGTTCCCGGGCGCGAAGTCGACGCTGCACGACGCGTGCCTCGAGGTCGCGCTGATCGTCCGCGTGCCCGGCGCCGCGGCGGGACGCACCGACCGGCTGGTGAGCCACGTCGATCTCGTGCCGACGCTGCTCGACCTCCTCGGCCGCCCGATCCCCGACGGTGTGCAAGGGGTGAGCTTTGCGGACGCCCTGCACGGTGCGGGCGGAGCGCGGCCGCGTGAGGCGGTCTTCGGGGAGAAGAACTGGCACGATCCGCAGCAGTACGACCCGTCCCGGACCATCCGCACCGATCGTTACCGGCTGATCTCGACCTGGGCCGACATGCCGCAGACGCCTCTGCCCGGGGACATCGCATCGAGCCCTTCGGCGGCGGCGCTGCCGGAGGCGGAACGCGATCGGGTGCGGCCGCGAGTGGAGCTCTACGATCTGCAGGCCGATCCGGCGGAACAGCGCAACCTGGCCGAGGAGCCCGCGTTCGCGCGGGTGCTGGCCGCGCATCTCGAGGAGCTGCACGACTGGCAGGAGCGGACCGGCGACCCGTTGCGGCACGGTCCGATCCGGGCGCCTCGGACGATGGGCGACATCCGCACCCCGGTGCGGGGACGGGCGACCGAGACGCCGCTGGCGTTCCGGACGGCGCCGATCGCCGGCGCGGATCCTCGGTAGCCCGGCCTCGCGGCTCGGATCTCAGGGACCGCTCAGGGTAGCCCCTGACCAGGGCGGTGCGAGGGTGCGGGTTAGGCTGAGAACGAACCGGAGAAGTACGCCCAGGAGCATCCCGTACGGAGGAGTACCTGACATGCCCGTCGCAACCCCGCGCGCCAAAGGCGCAATGACAGCCATCGCCGCGATCTCGATGATGGTCGGCCTGGCCGGCTGCTCGGGCGGCCCCGCCGGCGAGCTCGACTACGAGGACTCGCCGCTGAGCAAGTACATGTCCGCCGCGTTCGGAGGGGATCTCTCGCAGGAGGAGCAGGAGAAGAAGTTCTACGAGCAGCAGCGCCAGCAGGAGGAGCTGATGGCGGAATGCATGGCCAAGGAGGGCTTCGAGTACACCCCGAACGATCATGGCGCCAGCATCAGCTTCGGCGACGACGGCATGTGGGAGCCCGACAAGAAGGACTGGGTCGAGAAGTACGGCTACGGGATGGTGAACAACCCGTACAACGAGCAGCAGCCGGAGGAGCAGCCGCAGGAGGAGTACACCGATCCGAACCAGGAGTACGTGGAATCCCTCTCCGAGGCGGAGCAGCAGGCCTACTATGAGACCGCCTACGGCAAGCAGCCCTCGGAGGAGGAGCTGAACGAGGACGGCAGCTACGAGTGGAAGTGGGAGAACGCCGGCTGCCAGGGCTGGGCGCAGCACGAGGTCGAGGGTGAGAACCCGTGGCAGGACGAGCAGTTCGCCGGGCTCATGGAGAAGATGCAGAAGTTCTGGGAGGGTCAGCAGGACGCGCCGGAGCTGCGGGAGCTCAACGACGCCTGGGCGTCGTGCATGGCGGATGCGGGCGAGCCCGGCTTCTCCCAGCAGTACGAGGCTCAGAACTCGATCAGCGAGGAGCAGCAGACGCTCGATGAGGCGGCCTGGGGCGACGGCGCGGAGCCGGTCGACGAGGAGAGCTTCGTCGACCCGAACACCACCCCCGAGATGAAGGCGCTCGGCGAGCGCGAGATCGAGCTCGCGCTGAAGGACCTCACCTGCCGCGACAAGACCGACTACCGGCAGAAGTCCCTGAAGATCCAGTTCGCCGCGGAAGAGAAGTTCATCGCCGAGAACAAGGCCGAGCTGGACGCGTTCAAGGCCGCTGCCGAGCAGCAGAAGAACTGATCCGTGGCAGAGGACGAGAAGGATGGCCCGGATCATCCGGGATCCGAAGAGTCCGCCGCCCCCGCGGTGAGCGGCGGCACGGAGCTCGCGGACGAGACCGTGCCCGTGGCTGAGACCGTGCCCGGGGACGGGACGGAGCCCGGGGACGGGAC
>JBASAE010000673.1:0-6907 GCA_049654285.1 Microbacterium sp. | reverse complement strand
CGACGGCGGCTCCCGCCGCGAGTCGGCGCTGCTCGGCGATCGGATCGCCGAAGTGCACGATCGTCCCGCCGTCGCGCACGGCCCCGGGAAGCGCGGCGAAGACGTCCACGGTCACACCTTCGCCAGTCGCGCCGAGGCGTGCGCGCGGAGCGGGGTGCCGAGCGCCGCGATGTCCCAGGCCCAGAGCAGGTGGCCGTCGACCAGCCCGTACATGCGGGATGCCGCGGAGTACGCCGCGGCACCGGCCGGGCGCACCAGCGCATCGGTCGCGATGTCGATGCGGGGACCCGCGACGCGGCCGAGATAGAGCTCGAGCGTTCCGTCGGAGTGCGCCATCGACACCTCGATGGGGAAGCCGTCATCGGTGCGCAGCGCCTCGACGTCGTCCACGGTGCGCTCGGGAGCCGGCGCGGTGGGCGGCAGCAGCGCCGGCCCGGGATCGCCGTCGGAGCGCGGCCGGCTCAGACGCCAGAATCCGGTCTCGGCGACCAGCGGGACCGGCGTCTGATCGCCTTCGGCGCCGAGGAACGATGCGGTCGCGGCATAGTTCAGGAACGGGCCGCCGTCATGGCTGAAGCTGACCCGGTGCGAGAACTCCCCCCGCAGCAGCGCATCGCCCACGGGGTAGTCGATCACGCCGGTGCCCTCCCACACGCCCCGCAGCCATGAGAGCGGGGCGAGATCGGCGGGAAGGTCGGTGGGGAGTTCGATCACGGCGTCTTCAGCGCTGGCCGCGGAACAGATTCACCAGCACCACGCCGGCGACGAACGCGATCGCCAGGCTCGCCAGACCCAGCAGGCCGATGAAGAAGAATTCGAGCGCAACGAGATCCATGTCTCCACTCTAACCCGCCCGGGCCTTCGGCAGGCCTTACGTCTAGGCCTGCACGATCGCGGCGATCCCGAACCCCACCGAGATGAGCCCCATCAGCAGCAGGGAGCCCAGCGTGCTGGCCGAGACGCGCACGATGAAGCCCTCCACGCGCCCGTACCAGAGCTGCACCGCGAACGACAGCAGCACGATCGCCCCGAACACCACCAGCAGCCACGGCACCCGGGCATCCTCGGGCAGCACGATTCCCAACACGACGGATGCCACGAGCGCGACGCCCCACACGACGAACACCCCGTGATAGGCGTTGCGAGGAGCGAGCGCGGGTTCGGTCATGGTCACATCCTATGACCGCGACGCGCAACGCCACGTAGCATGGTCGGGTGGCCCGGCTGCTGGTTCTCACCTCCGACGCGGGCGCCGTGCTGCCCTCGCTGGAGCTCCTTCCGCACGCGCTCCACAACCACCCCGCCGATGTCGCCCGCCTCGGAGCCCTGCCCGAGGCCGACGTCCTGTTCGTCGACGGGCGCACCGATCTGGCCGGGGCGAAGACCCGGTGCCGACTGCTGCGCGCCACCGGCACGGTGACCGCGATCGTGCTCGTGGTCACTGAGGGGGGCATGAGCGCAGTCAGCGGCGACTGGGGCTTCGACGACGTCCTGCTCAGCACCGCGGGCCCGGCGGAGGCCGATGCCCGCATCCGCCTCGCCGTCGCCCGGGCCTCGGAGGGAGCCGAGCCCGCGCGGGTGCAGGCGTCGGGCATCACGATCGATGAGCAGTCCTACTCCGCGCGTCTGCATGGACGCCCGCTCGACCTCACCTTCACCGAGTTCCAGCTGCTGCACTTCCTGGCCACGCACCCGGGCCGCGTGTTCACCCGCGAGCAGCTGCTCAGCGAGGTGTGGGGGTACGGCTACTTCGGCGGCACCCGCACGGTCGACGTGCACGTCAGGCGGCTGCGCGCCAAGCTGGGCGACGCCGAGCACGTGATCGGCACGGTGCGCAACGTCGGCTACCGCTTCAACGTGTTCGACGAATCCGACGGCGACGTCTGAGGACGAATCGGAGCCGATCATGTTAACCCGCCGGTCACCGCTGGGTGCAAGGATGTAACCCATGATCGATCCGCTCCTTGCCGATTCCGGTCTCGGCGACGCCGAGGACGACGACTTCGACGCCATCGAGGAACCGAACTCGCTGCTGCCCGATCACCGCTACCTCGACCGGGAGCTGAGCTGGCTGGCGTTCAACCAGCGCGTTCTCGAGCTCGCCGAGGACCCGACATTGCCCGAGCTCGAGCGGGCCAACTTCCTGGCGATCTTCGCGAGCAACCTCGACGAGTTCTTCATGGTGCGCGTCGCCGGGCTGAAGCGCCGCATCCTGACCGGCCTCGCCGTGCCGACCAACGTCGGTCGAGCGCCCGCCGACGTCCTCGCCGACATCTCGGCCGACGCGCACGCCCTGCAGCTGCGGCACGCCGACGTGTGGACCACCCAGGTCAAGCCGGCGCTGGCCGACTCTGGCATCGAGATCACCGAGTGGGACGACCTGCAGGAAGGCGAGCGCGAAGCGCTGGGCGAGTACTTCCAGGCGCAGGTGTTCCCCGTGCTCATGCCGCTCGCGGTCGACCCCGCGCATCCGTTCCCCTACATCTCGGGTCTGTCGCTGAACCTCGCGATCCGCATCCGGAACGCCCGCACCGGTCGGCAGGAGTTCGCCCGGCTGAAGGTGCCGCCCATGCTCCCCCGCTTCGTCGCGGTGCCCGGCGGCGGCGAGATCCTGCGGTTCATCCGCCTCGAGGAGCTGATCGCGAACCACCTCGGCGACCTCTTCCCCGGGATGCAGGTGCTCGACCACCACGCGTTCCGCCTCACCCGCAACGAGGACGTCGAGGTCGAGGAGGACGAGTCGGAAAACCTCATCCAGGCGCTCGAGGCCGAACTCCTCAAGCGCCGGTTCGGCCCGCCCATCCGCCTGGAGATCACCGACGACATGGACGAGGTGACCCTCGAGCTTCTGATCAAGGAGCTCGACATCACCGATCAGGAGGTCTACCGCCTCCCCGGGCCGCTCGACCTGCGCGGTCTGTTCGACCTGTCCCGCATCGACCGGCCCGACCTGCGCTATCCGCCGCATGTGCCGACCACCGCCCTCGCGTTCCAGCCCGGCGACAGCAACGAGCGCCCGGACATCTTCAAGGCCATCGGCAAGGCCGACGTGCTGGTCCATCACCCCTATGAGTCGTTCGCGACCAGTGTGCAGGCCTTCCTGGAGCAGGCCGCGCGAGACCCGCACGTGCTCGCGATCAAGCAGACCCTGTACCGCACCTCGGGTGACAGCCCGATCGTGCAGGCGCTCATCGACGCCGCGGAGGCGGGCAAGCAGGTGCTCGCCCTCGTCGAGGTCAAGGCGCGCTTCGACGAGGCCAACAACATCGTCTGGGCCCGCAAGCTCGAGAAGGCCGGAGTGCACGTCGTGTACGGCCTGGTCGGGCTGAAGACACATTGCAAGCTGGCGCTCGTCATCCGCGAGGAGGACGGCGTGCTGCGCCACTACTCGCACGTCGGCACCGGCAACTACAACCCCAAGACCAGCCGCATCTACGAGGACTTCGGCCTGTTCACCGCCGACCCGCAGGTGGGGAAGGACCTCACCCGGCTGTTCAACGAGCTCAGCGGCTACGCGATCGAGAAGAAGTTCAAGCGACTGCTGGTCGCACCGCTGCACCTGCGCCGCGGGCTGCTGCGCCACATCGACCGCGAGCGAAAGAACGCCGAGGCGGGACGCCCCGCACACATCCGCATCAAGGTCAACTCGATGGTCGACGAGCAGATCATCGACGCCCTCTACCGCGCCAGCCAGGCCGGGGTGAAGGTCGACGTCTGGGTGCGCGGCATCTGCAGCATCCGCACCGATCTGCCCGGCACCAGCGACAACATCACGGTGCGCAGCACCCTCGGCCGCTACCTGGAGCACTCCCGCATCTTCGCGTTCGCGGGTGACGGCGACCCGCAGGTGTTCATCGGCAGCGCCGACATGATGCACCGCAACCTCGACCGCCGGGTCGAGGCCCTGGTGCGCGTGGCCGACGAGGCGCACGTGAACGAGCTCATCACGCTGTTCGACAAGGCGATGGACGACGGCACGAACTCCTGGCACCTCGGTGCGGAGGGCGTGTGGACACGGCATGCGGAGGACGCCGCCGGCAGGCCTCTGATCGACCTGCAGGACGAGACCATGGCCGAGGTGCAACGCCGGCGCCGGCCCCGGACGGTGCGATGATCCCCGCGACGATCGCGAAGGCGTCGGACAAGGCCGTGTACGCGGCCGGTGCGGTCCTGTGGCGCCTCACGGAGGGCAAGCTGCGCATCCTGCTGATCCATCGCACGAAGTATCAGGACGTCACGCTGCCGAAGGGCAAGGTCGATCCGGGCGAGACCCTGGCCGAGACGGCCGTGCGCGAGGTGGAGGAGGAGACCGGCATCCGCGTGGCGCTGGGGGTCCCGGTCGGGGTGAGCCGCTACTTCCTCAAGCCGAAGCGCCAGAAGGTCGTGCACTACTGGGCCGCGGAGGCGACCGAGGACGCCATCCGGGCGTCGACCTTCGTGCCGAACGGCGAGATCGCCGCCGTCGAATGGGTGAGCCTGAAGAAGGCACGCGAGCGACTGAGCTATCCGGTGGACCGCGAGATCCTCGACAACTTCGCAGGGCTGGTCGAGGAGGGCGTGCTGCGCACGTTCCCGCTGATCGCGCTGCGGCACGCCAAGGCCGTGCCCCGCTCCGACTGGCAGGGAGCGGATGCGGAGCGGCCCCTGACCACCCGTGGCAAGGAGCAGGCCAAGGCGATCGCCGGGGCGCTGCGCGCCTTCGGCATCCACAAGATCGTCACCAGCAACGCCGTGCGCTGTGTCAAGACCGTCGCGCCGCTGGCGCGCTCCATCGACCTCACGCCCAAGAAGACCGCGAAGATCAGCCAGGACGCCTGGGAGGACGACTCCTCCGACATCCGCGGCGTGATCGGCAAGCGGGTCCGCCTGCGTGAGCCGGCCGTGATCTGCAGCCACGGGCCGGTACTGCCCGGCATCCTCTCCGAGATCGCGCTGGCGACGGGGACCATCCACGGTTCGTACGTGTCGAGCGCGAGCGCGCTGGAGCCCGCCGCCTTCTCGGTCGTCCACCTCTCGGCGACCAACCCCGGTTCGGGGATCATCTCGATCGAGACCCACGACCCGCAGGTCTGAGGGCTCGGCCGGTGGGTCGGCGGGACCTCTGATCCGCCGACCCATCGGATCCGATCCGTTCCGTCCCGTTCACCTTCCGTTCATCAGTACGGGACTGTCGCGTTAACCGTCGGTCTTAGCGTCACTGTGTGCCCTGCACCAGGGCCGCTACCCACGATCGAACGGATCCACAGTGAACCTCTCCCGCATCGCCCGCATCGGCGCCATCGGCGCCATCGCCTCCCTCGCCCTCGCCGGCTGCGCCGCGAACGAGAGCGCAGCGCCCGAGAACACCGACACCCCCGCGGGTCCCGCCCTCAGCGGCAACCTGGTCGGCGGCGGTGCGACCTCGCAGGAGGTCGCGGTCTCCGCCTGGACCAAGGCCTTCCAGACCGCCAACCCCGACGTGACCGTCGACTACGACCCGCAGGGCTCGGGCACCGGCCGCGAGTCGTTCGCCGCCGGCGCGTACACCTTCGCCGGCTCCGACCGGGCGTTCAAGACCGACGAGCTGAGCTCGATGCAGTTCACGGGCTGCGCCGCCGGCTCGAAGATCGTCGAGGTCCCCGCCTACATCTCGCCGATCGCCGTGATCTTCAACCTCGACGGCGTCGACAAGCTCGACCTCGATCCCGCCACCCTCGCGGGCATCTTCGCAGGCACCATCACGAAGTGGAACGACCCGGCCATCGCCGCGACCAACTCCGGCGTGACGCTGCCCGACCTCGCGATCAACCCGGTGCACCGCGCCGACAAGTCGGGCACCACCGGCAACTTCACCGACTACCTCTCGGCCGCGGCCGGAGACGTGTGGACGCACGGCTCGGTCGAGGAATGGCCGATCCAGGCCGGCGAGGCCGCGCAGGGCACCTCGGGCGTCGTGCAGGCGGTCGAGGGCGGCAAGGGCACCATCGGCTACGCCGACGCCTCGCGCGCCGGCAAGCTCGGCACCGTCTCGGTGAAGGTCGGCGAGAAGTTCGTCGGCTACTCGCCCGAGGCCGCCGCCGCGATCGTCGACCACTCGCCGCTCGAGGAGGGCCGCAGCGCCGGCGACCTGGCGGTGAAGCTCGACCGCACCAGCGACAAGGAGGGTGTCTACCCGATCGTGCTGGTCAGCTACCTCATCGGCTGCGAGGAGTACGCCGACGCGGCCCAGGCGGCACTGGTGAAGGGCTTCTTCACGACCGCGATCAGCGCCGACGGCCAGAAGGCGGCCGCCGAGGCCGCGGGCAGCGCCCCGATCTCGGACGACCTGCGCACCAAGGCCCAGGCCGCGATCGACCTGATCGTCACCCAGTGAGCCTGCTCATCGCACACTGACGCGCACGCGGTGGTCCGGCGGCGATGCTGCCGGACCACCGCGGACACGACCACCCACACCTGAACACACCGCGAGGAGCCCTCGATGACCACCACCGCGACACCGGCCGCGCCGGGGCCTGCGATCAAGCGGCCAGGAGACCGCTGGTTCTCAGGAGCCGCGCTGTTCGCCGGATCGATGATCCTGGTCACCCTCGCCGCTGTCGCGGTGTTCCTCGTGGTGCAGTCGATCCCGGGGCTCATCGCGACCCCCGAGAACGCCACCATCCTCAAGACCGACTTCTGGGGCTACGTCGCGCCGCTGGCGTTCGGGACCATCTGGGCCGCCGCGCTCGCCCTGCTGTTCGCCGTGCCGCTGTCGATCGCCGTCGCGCTGTTCATCTCGCACTACGCCCCGCGCCGGCTCGCCCAGGGTCTCGGCTACATCGTCGACCTGCTGGCCGCCGTCCCCTCGGTCGTCTTCGGCATCTGGGGCATCGCCGTGCTCGCTCCGGCCGCGCTTCCCGCATACACCTGGATGACCGAGAACCTGAGC
>JBASAE010000672.1:0-3586 GCA_049654285.1 Microbacterium sp. | reverse complement strand
GCTTCAAGGATCTGTTCGCGGGCAGCAGGCGCCGGTCGAGGCCCGGTGAGTTCTGGGCGCTGCGTGGCGTGTCCTTCGTGGTCCAGCCGGGCGAGTCGATCGGCGTCGTCGGACGCAACGGTCAGGGCAAGTCCACCCTGTTGCGCCTGGTGGCGGGCGTGCTGCTGCCCGATGAGGGGGCGGTGCGGGTGAACGGGGGCGTCGCCCCGCTCATCGAGCTGACCGGTGGTTTCGTCGGAGATCTGACGGTGCGCGAGAACGTGCGTCTCACGGCGGGCCTGCACGGCATGGCCCGTGACGAGATCGCCCGGCGCTATGACGGCATCATCGCGTTCGCCGAGCTCGAAGACTTCCAGGAGACGCCGTACAAGCACCTCTCGAACGGGATGAAGGTCCGTCTGGCGTTCGCCGTCGTATCCCAGCTCGACGAGCCGATCCTGCTCGTCGACGAGGTGCTCGCGGTGGGCGACAAGGCGTTCCGCGACAAGTGCTATCGCCGCATCGACGAGCTGCTCGCCGAAGGGCGCACGCTGTTCTTCGTGAGCCACAACGAGCGCGACCTGCGCCGGTTCTGCCGTCGCGGCCTCTATCTCGACAAGGGCGCGCTGGTGATGGATGCCCCGATCGGCGAGGTGCTCGACCGGTACAACGCCGACTACGCCGGTTCCTGAGGTTCGGTCTCAGCCGGCGATGAGCGCGCGTAGCGCCGCCACGGCGCTCTGCGCGCTGTCGAGCGCTGCCGTCGGACTGCCGCCGCTCTCATAGGCGCTCCGCAGATCCGAGAGCGCGGCCTGATAGTCGGCGACGACGGTGCGCCACTGATCCGCGATCGATCCCGGGGCCACGGCATCCGACAGTCGCTGCGCATCCTGCTGCAGCTGCTCCACGATCTGCACGGCGTCCTGTCCGCTGCTTCCACTGGCGAACCCGAGGCCGGTGTCGGCGTCGTCGAGCACCGGGCCGACCTTGTCACGGAACACGGGAAGTGCGGGGTCCACGGGCGGCGGGGGAGTGACCGGGCCGACCGTGGGGGTCGGAGCAGGGACCGAGGGGGACGGCGACGGCGACGGCGTCACCGGGGCGGTCGGTGTGGCGGACGGCGAGGTGCTCGGCGATGGCGACGGCGTCGCCGAGGGGTCCGTACGTGGCAGGAACACGGCGAACAGGGTCGTGGCGATCGCCACCGCCGCGATCACGAGCACGACGATCAGCCAGATCCGTCGTCGCGTCCTGCGTTTGTCGGGCGGGAAGACCCAGACGTACTCCGGCTCATGCCCGCTCATCGGCTCTCCAAAGGTGCCATCGGCCGCCAGGAGCGGTCCCGGCCGATCCTCCCGCCGTCGCGCAGGCCGCGGAACAGGTTGCTCGTGCCGCGCACGGTGCGCTCGACGAAGGCCAGCCGGATCAGTTCCTTGAAGAAGGTCGCCGTGGTCCCCAAGCCGAACAGGATCGGATTGTAGGCGCCGTGTACGCGGTAGTAGTGCTTGATGTATGCCCGATTGCGCATGATGTAGTAGCGGTAGGCGTTGCTGGAGGCGTTCATGTGCCGGATGCCCATATCCCACTGCTTGATCTCGCGGGTGCGACGCAGCACGAACTCGTCGACGATCACGGCCGTGGTGATGCGCGACGCGAGCCAGCCGTACATCTGGTCGTCCCAGTAGATGAAGAACCGGGGGTCGGGCAGACCGATGCGCTGCACGATGTCGCGATGGATGAACATGCCCTCGAAGCATCCGCTGTTCATCTCCTTGAACCCGGTGCTGTCGAAGCCGCTCGGCGCGAAGGGGATCGGGATGCCCATCCGCTCCGCGATGCGGTACTGCCAGTAGAACTCGCTGCCGTCGTAGTCGTAACGGCGGCCCTGGATGCTCCGGAACCGCGGCGCCCAGGCGCCCATCCGGGCGAGTCCGTCGGGCAGCACCTCGACATCGTCGTCCATCAGCCAGATCCACTCCGCTCCGAGCTCGTAGGCGGTGCGCATCCCCTCGCTGAAGCCGCCGGAGCCGCCGGTGTTGGTCGGAAGCCTGCGGTACACGATCTCGGTGCCGATCCGGTCGCGGAACGACTCGACGACCGCGGTGGTGTCGTCCGCGGAGGCGTTGTCGATCACCACCACCCGGCCGGGCTTCGGGTCCATCGCGCCGATGCTGGTCAGCAGGCCCGTCAACAGGTGCGACCGGTTGAAGGTGACGATGACGATCGCGGTCTGCGCCGGATCGAAGGGGGCGGTCATGCCTTCTTCCCGTCAGCGTCGTCGAAGGTGCGCGACCACGCGGCATCCGAGACCAGCTCGGGCAGCGCCGCGCGGTACTGACGCTGCAGCTCGGGCCAGCGCCGGCGCAGTTGGCTGTGCAGACGCACCGTCTCGCGCAGCATGCTGCGGTACTTCGCCCTGTCACGGGTGTAGACGTTCTTGCCCGAACCGTCGGCGGCACTCACCAGGGCGCTGTCGAAGGCCGGCAGACGCCACCAGTGCGCATCCTCCTTGCCGAACTCCACCTCGGGCTGGGCGATGTTGGCCGGGGAGGGGATGTGCAGCCAGTGCTTGATGAGCGTGACGGCGGTGAACCAGCGTAGTCTCAGCCCGGTGGGATTGTCGAACTCGTTCTGCTTCAGCCGTTTGTAGACCTGACGCCCGCGCCGGGATCTCAGCACCACGGTGGCATCCCGGTGCACCACGGTCTCGGGGTACTGCGCGGCCAGCGCCCGGGCAGCGGGCATCGCCGTCGCCAGGTTGCGGCGCATGTGCGCAGGCCCCGAGAGCACATCCCGCAGCGCCCTGTTGCGCAGCTCGACGGGGTAGTACTGCATCATCATCAGGTGCTTGAGGTCGACCCGGCGGCTGTGCACGATGAGGCGGCCGCCCCGCGGCGCGCCGGAGTGCAGGAGCCCGGCGACGATGCGGTTACGGGCGTGGAAGTACGCCTGCCAGTCGATCGAGTCGTCCTTGTTGACCCAGGAGACGTGCCAGAGCGCGACGCCGGGCATCGAGACGGTGGAGAACCCGGCGCGGCCGGCTCGGAGGCAGAACTCCGCATCGTCCCATTTGATGAACGCGGGAAGCGACAGTCCGACTTCGCGGATCGCGTCGACCGGGATCAGGCACATCCACCAGCCGTTGTAATCGGCGTCCATGCGCATGTGCAGCAGCGGGCTCTGACGCAGGTTGGCGATGCCGAAGTCGTGCGGCATCTTCTCCTGGAAGAGGTTGCGCCACATGAACGGATCCTCGTCGACGACCTCGGCCCATCCGTGCAGCTTCGGCCGGTCGAGAAGGTCGAACATGTGCCCGCCGACGAGGACGGGCGATGTCGCGTACTGCCCGAAGACGATCGAGCGGCGCAGCGACTCGGGTTCGAGGCGCACGTCGTCGTCGAGGAGTTGCACGAAGTCGCTGCCTGGGCGCTGCAGCGTCTCGTGCATGGCTCGCGCGAAGCCTCCCGAGCCACCGAGGTTCGGCTGGCGGATGATCTGCAGCGTCTCGCCGAGCCGGGCGGCGGCGACGTCGTAGCCCTCCTGCTCGGCGACGAGCTGCGTGCCCTGGTCGATCAGGAAGATCCGATCGATGAGCTCCAGGGCGTCC
>JBASAE010000671.1:0-2793 GCA_049654285.1 Microbacterium sp. | reverse complement strand
CGCGATCTCGGCCGCCGCTCGCGAGCGGTGCGCGATCTCGCCGGCGAGGTGGCCCCCTCGCCGCTCGGCGGTGCGACCCTCGACGGTGCGCTCGCCGAGCTCGCGGAGCGGTTCAGCACCGGGCGGGTGACGGTCGAGGTCGCGCTGGAGGGGAGCCCTCCGCCCGGCGAGGTCGAGGACGCCGTGTTCCTCATCTCCGCCGAAGCGGTCAGCAACGCGGTGCGCCATGCCGAGGCGACCCGGGTGCGGGTGCACGTGGCCGAGGGGGACGGCGGGATCGTGATGCGGATCTCGGACGATGGTCGAGGGATGCCCGGGGCGATCCGTCCCGGCGTGGGGCTCACGTCCATCCGGGAGAGGGCGCGGATGCTGGGAGGTCGGATGCGGATCGCCGATGCCGGGCGCGGCACCGAGATCGTGGTGGAGCTGCCCGCCATGGTGCCGCGCGGTGCGAATGACACGAGGGCGTCGCAGGGCGCCGTCGGCGTGGCGCGGATGCCCGGTGCCGACGGAACAGCACGGATCTCGCCGATGATGGAACGGATGGGGCACGCGATGCGGCTACAGGGCGCCGAGCGGACACCGCACACGGATCAGCACACCGGGAGGGGCCGATGACGCAGCGGATCATCACCGTGGCGGTGGTCGACGACCACCCGCTGTTCCGACGCGGCATCCTCTCGCTGCTGGAGACCCTGGACGGCGTGCAGGTCGCGGGGTCGGCCGCCACCGCCGAGGAGGCGCTCGCACTGATCGAGGCCGCGACACCCGACGTCGTGCTGATGGATCTCGACCTCGGTGACGACTCCGGAATCGACGTGACCAGGGCGCTCCTGCGCACGCACCCCGACACGGCCGTGCTGGTGCTGACCATGCTCGGGGACGACCGATCGCTGCTGGCCGCGCTGTCGGCCGGTGCACGGGGCTATCTGCTGAAGGTCGCCTCGCCGCGCGAGGTGGAGCGCGCGATCCACGCGGTCGCCGACGGCGAGGTGCTGTTCGGCGCCGACATCGCCGCCCGGGCCATGTCGTTCCTCGGCCGGGGCGGCGGTCGGGACGCGCCGTTCCCCGAGCTCACCGAGCGCGAGGAGGAGGTGCTCGACCTGGTCGCGCGCGGCCTCGACAACGGCTCGATCGCGCGCACCCTGGTGCTCACCAGCAAGACGGTGCGCAACTACGTGTACGGCATCGTCACCAAGCTCGGCGCCCCCGACCGCAGCGCGCTGATCGTGATGGCCCGCGAGGCCGGTTACGGATCGGGGAGGCTGCTCTCCCGCGGGGAGTGACCCGCCGGCTCCGGGCATCCTGTGCCCGGCACTCGGCACTCGGCACCCGGCACCCGGCGTCGCGTGGTCGGCGGCCGAGACACGACCGGGCATCGGCACCCGGTCGTCCCGGCCGTGTCCCGGGACGACCGGGGACAACGGCATCTGGGCGCCAGGGACGGGGGACCGCGAGCGTGGAGTGCGGTCGCCGATGGCGGCTGCGCGGGATCGGGGGACCCGCGCTCCTACGACGAAAGCAGTGTTCATGTCCACGCAAACCGGAACGTCCGCCGCACAGGCGCAGACCGCTCCCACCCGCCGATCCCGCTTCACCGCCTGGCCGCTCTGGGCCTCGGCCGCCGGCCTGCTCGGCACCGTCGGCACGCTCGTCTTCGACGTGCGTCCGGCCGCCGAGTCCGAGGCCTGGGAGTCCGGCGGGGAGTACACCGTCCGCCAGGCGGACGTGCTCGGCATCGCCGTCCTCCCCGGCCGCCTGGGGTGGATGGCGGGCGTCTTCGCGGTCGCCGCGCTGATCGTGTTCGCCGCCGCCTGGCGCCGCTACGTCGAGCGCCGGCATCCTTCGATCGCCGCGGGAGTGGTGACCGGGGGCGTGCTGGTGGCTGCGGCCGGCCTCGCGTTCGGCTACGGCTGGAAGGGCGCCCTGGCGAACTACCTCGGCCCCGAGCTCGGCGCCTACGACGAGGTCGGCCTGTTCGTCTACTACATGCTCACCGACTTCGGCGCCTACCTGCCCTGGCTGGGCGTGTGGATCGCCTCGTTCGGCGTGATCTGGATGGCGTTCGCCGAGCGCAAGGTCTCGCGGGTGCTCGCGGTCGTCACCGCGGTGTTCACGACGGCGGTCGGAGTCCTCATGCTCTCCAGCGGCGTCCCCGGGATCCCCGGAACCCTGATGCCGCTCTGGCTGGTCGTGCTGGGCATCTGGCTCGCGGTCGGCCGCAGCCGCATCACACAGGATCAGGAGGCCTGATCCGCGGAACCGATCGGGGCGCATCCGGGTGGGGAACCGGGTGCGCCCCGTCCCACGTCACGAGTTCACCCGGATGATCTCCTGCTGGTAGGGGGCGATCACGGCGCCGGAGATGCGCAGGTCGAGCACCAGGAAACGCCGGTCGTCGGGATCCTCGGACGCCCAGGCCCCGAGCCGTTCCAGGTCGGCGAGCGTCCGCACCACGACGCCCTCCGCGCCCACCGCGCCGGCGAACGCCGCGAAGTCGACCTCGGGGATGCGCATCGGCTCCGAGGCGAGTCCCTTCAGCCCGTAGAGGTTGACCTCGGCGCCGTAGGCGGCGTCGTTCCAGATCACCGCACAGCCGTGGCCGCCCGCCGTGCGCACCGCGGACTCCAGGTCGGCGATCGCCATCAGGCCGCCGCCGTCGCCGCTGGTCAGCACGATCGTCGCCCCCGGCTGCGCGCGGGCGGCGCCGACCACGCTCGGCCATCCCTGACCGATCGCCTGGAACGCCGTGCCGATCATCATCATCCGGTCGGGCGAGGCGACCGGCCAGTA
>JBASAE010000670.1:0-3068 GCA_049654285.1 Microbacterium sp. | reverse complement strand
GCGCAGGGGTGGGCGGCCCTGGGCGGACGGGCGCGGGCGTCGATCGTCCGCGACCTCGCCTCGCGGCTCGAGGCGCACGCCGAGGAGCTCGCCTGGCTGGACACGGTCGACGCCGGTCTCCCGCTGTGGATGATGCGGATCGATGTCGCGACCGGGATCGAGCGCATGCGCATGTTCAGCGACATGGCGCACGCGCTGACCGGGCAGACCCTCCCCGGCAGTGTCGGCGGGCTGCACCTCACGACGCCGGAGCCGTTCGGCGTGGTCGCCCGCATCATCCCGTTCAACCACCCGTTCATGTTCGCGGCGTCGAAGATCGCCGCCCCTCTGATGGCCGGGAACACGGTCGTGCTGAAGCCCTCCGAGCTCACGCCGCTCTCTGCCCTGCGTCTCGGCGAGATCGCCGCCGAGGTGCTTCCGCCCGGCGTGCTGTCGGTGGTCCACGGGGGTGCCGAGGCGGGCGACCGGCTCGTGCGCGACCCGCGCGTGCTGCGGATCGCCTTCACCGGCAGCCACGGCGTCGGCCGGGCGATCCAGCGCGCGGGCGCCGAGATCGGGGTCAAGAGCGTGTCGCTCGAGCTCGGCGGCAAGAACGCGCTGATCGCGCACGCCGACGCGGATCTCGACACGCTCGTCGGCGCGGCGGTGAAGGGGATGAACTTCGCCTTCGCCGGGCAGTCCTGCGGCTCCACCTCCCGTCTGATCGCCCACCGGTCGATCTTCGGCGAGGTGCGCGACCGGGTCGCCGAGGCGGTCGCCGGGATCCGGCAGGGGCTGCCCTGGGAGAGCGGGGTCCAGATCGGCCCGATGGTGTCGCAGAACCAGCAGCGGCGGGCGCTCGGCTTCATCGACCGCGCCCGTGCCGGCGGGGCGGAGGTGCTCGCCGGCGGCGGGGCCCCCGAGGGTGCGGAGCGCGGCTGGTTCGTCGCGCCGACCGTGCTCGACCGGGTCGACCCCGGCGACGAGGTCGCACGGGAGGAGGTCTTCGGCCCCGTGCTGAGCCTGCTGCCCTTCGAGGACGAGGAGGAGGCGGTCGCGATGGCGAACTCCGTCGACTACGGCCTCACCGGAAGCGTCTGGACGCAGGACATCGACCGCGCCTTCCGCACGGCGAAGCGCCTGCAGGCGGGCTATGTGTGGATCAACGACACCTCCACCCACTTCCCCGGAGTGCCGTTCGGCGGCGTGAAGCTGTCCGGCATCGGCCGCGAGGAGTCGCTCGAGGAGCTGATGAGCTACACCCAGACCCGGGCGATCAACGTGGTGCTGCGATGACCGGCGCCGCCTACGGGTCCGACGTCATCGTCGATCTCCTCGCCGACCTCGGGATCGACCTGATCCCGTTCGCACCCGGTGCGACGTTCCGCGGCATCCACGACTCGCTCGTGCAGCGCTCCGGCGCAGCGCCGGAGATCATCGAGTGCCTGCACGAGGAGATCTCGGTCGCCGTCGCGCACGGCTACGCCAAGGCGACGAACCGCATCGCCGCCGTCGCGCTGCACGACATCGTCGGCCTGCAGCACGCCGCCATGGCGATCTACAACGCCTGGTGCGACCGCGTACCGCTGCTGCTGCTCGGCGGGACGGGCCCGGTGGACGCCGCGAAGCGCCGGCCCTGGATCGACTGGATCCACACGGCCAACGTGCAGGCGACCCAGGTCCGCGACTACACCAAGTGGGACGATCAGCCGGCATCGCTGCCCGCCGTCGTCGAGTCGCTCATCCGGGGCGTGCGGCTGGCCGAGGCGGCCCCGCAGGGTCCGGTGTACATCACGATCGACTCCGAGACGCAGGAGGAGCCGGTCCCCGAGGGGTTCGCCGCGCTCGCCGCATCCGGCTATGCGGTGCCTGCGGGCATCGCCGCGCCGGCCGAGGCGGTCCGGCGGATGGTCGACCGGCTGCTCGCCGCCGAGCGTCCGCTCATCGCGGTGGAGTCGGTCGGACGCGACCAGCAGGCGTTGCACGACCTGGTCGCGGTCGCCGAGCTGCTCGGCGCACCGGTCGTCGAGGTGCAGCGGGACTACAACCGCACCGAGCTGTGCTTCCCCACGCAGCATCCGCTGAACCTGAGCGGGATCCCGCTTCCCGACCGGCCTGACCTCGTCCTCGCCCTCGACGTCCGTGACGTCGCGGTGATCCCGGGGGCCGGGGACGCCCCGGTGATCCAGGTGACGCTGGCCGCCCTGGCGGTGAAGGCCTGGGCCGCCGATCTGCAGCGGATCCAGCCGACCGAACAGCTGCTGCACGCCGAGGTGCCGAGCGTGCTGGCGGCGATCAGGGCCGAGCTCGCCGGCCGGGACGCGCCGCGCGTCGCTGGGTGGGGCGACCGGCTCGCCGAGCTCGCAGCGTCGCACCGGTCGGCCTGGCGGCAGGAGGCCGCGAGGTCGCAGGACGGGATCACCCCGGCCTTCCTCGCGGAGCGGCTGGACGCCGCCACGCGGGACCACGACCGCGTCCTCGCGAACGGCACGCTGCACAACTGGGTGCACCGGCTGTGGAGAATCGACTCCGTGACCGGATATCTGGGCTCGAGCGGCGGCGCCGGCCTCGGCTACGGCCTGGGCGCCTCGGTCGGTGCCGCGCTCGCACACCGCGGCACCGGTCGCCTGGTGGTCGACATCCAGTCCGACGGCGACGCGCTGATGTCCCCTCAGGCGCTGTGGACCGCCGCGCGGCACCGTGTTCCGCTCCTGGTGGTGCTGGAGAACAACCGGCGCTGGGGCAACTCGTACATGCACGCCGAGCGCATCGCCACGGCGCGCGCCCGCAGCACCGAGCACATCGGCGTCGGCACGCTCATCGACGACCCTGCGGTCGACTTCGCCGGGCTCGCCCGGTCGTTCGGCGTGCGGTCCGCATTCACGGTCGACGACCCCGCTGCGCTCGACGGCGTGCTCGCCGAGGCGGTCGCGGCGGTCCTGCGGGGCGAGCCGGCCGTGGTCGACGTCATCACCCGGTACGAGGGGTAGCGGCATGGAGCGGTCGTTGCGGATGACGGAGATCGACGGTGTGCGCACGGCGGTCTACGACACGGGGCCCGCGGCCGCGCACCGCGGCGGCGCGGGACC
>JBASAE010000669.1:0-2712 GCA_049654285.1 Microbacterium sp. | reverse complement strand
GACCAGGTCTCCTCGATCGGCGGCACCTACCTGCCCGTCGACGTGGAGGTGGCCGCGTCGACCGACGGCTACGCCAAGGCCACCAGCGAGGACTACGATCGTCGGGCCGCCGAGATCTACACCGAGCAGGCCGCCGACGTCGACATCGTCATCACCACCGCGCTCATCCCCGGCCGCGCGGCGCCTCGCCTCATCACGGCATCCGATGTCGCGCTGATGAGGCCCGGCAGCGTGATCGTCGACATGGCCGCCGCTCAGGGCGGCAACGTCGAGGGCTCGGTCGCGGGCGAGCGCGTCGTCACCGCGAACGGCGTCGTCATCCTGGGGTACACCGACCTGGCATCCCGTCTCGCCTCGCAGGCGTCCCAGCTGTACGGCACCAACGTCGCCAATCTCGTCACGCTGCTGACACCGGCGAAGGACGGCGCGCTCGAGATCGACTTCGAGGACGTCGTGCAGCGCTCGGTCACGGTGGTGCGCGACGGCGAGGTCACCTGGCCGCCCCCGCCGGTGCAGGTCGCCGCGGCGCCCGTCGCGAAGCCGGATGCGGCCCCTGCGCCCATCGTCGCCGAGAAGACCCCGATGAGCGCGGGGCGCAAGGCGCTCCTCATCGGCATCGGCATCCTCGCGCTCTTCGCCGTGAACCTGTTCGCCCCCGCTCCGCTGCCGCAGCACTTCACCGTGCTCATGCTCGCGGTCGTGATCGGGTTCTACGTGATCGGCAAGGTGCACCACGCCCTGCATACGCCACTGATGTCGGTGACCAACGCGATCTCGGGCGTCATCATCGTCGGCGCCATGCTGCAGATCACCGCCGCCGACCTCACCGTGCAGGTGCTCGCGGCGATCGCCGTGCTGGTCGCCAGCATCAACATCTTCGGCGGGTTCGCCGTCACCCGCCGAATGCTCGCCATGTTCACGAAGGGCGGCAGCAAGTGACCGTCGACGCCATCGCAGGGGCCGCCTACATCGTCGCCGCCCTGCTGTTCATCCTCAGCCTCGCCGGCCTCAGCAGGCACGAGTCCGCCCGCGCCGGCGTGGTCTACGGCATCGCCGGCATGGTCATCGCCCTCGGCGCGACCCTCGCGCTCACGATCGCGGACGCCTGGGGCGGATCCGGCTCGATGACCGGGCTCATCCTGCTCGCGGTCGCGGTGATCGTCGGCGGCTCGATCGGCCTGTGGCGGGCGCGCGTCGTGCAGATGACCGGGATGCCCGAGCTCATCGCCCTGCTGCACAGCTTCGTCGGACTCGCGGCGGTGCTGGTCGGCTGGAACGGCCACCTCGCGCATCCCGAGGTCGCCGCAGAGCTCGTCGGCATCCACAACGCCGAGGTGTTCATCGGCGTCTTCATCGGCGGGGTGACCTTCACCGGGTCGATCGTCGCGTACCTGAAGCTGTCGGCGAAGATCTCCTCCCGCCCGCTCATGCTCCCGGGCAAGAACGTGCTGAACGTGCTCGCGCTGGTCACGTTCCTGGCACTGACGGTCTGGTTCGTGATGGATCAGCGGCTGTGGCTCCTCATCGCCGTGACCGTGCTGTCGTTCGCGCTCGGCTGGCACCTGGTGGCCTCGATCGGCGGCGGCGACATGCCCGTGGTCGTCTCGATGCTGAACAGCTACTCGGGCTGGGCCGCCGCGGCCGCGGGCTTCCTGCTGAACAACGACCTGCTGATCGTCACCGGCGCGCTCGTCGGGTCGTCGGGCGCCTACCTCTCGTACATCATGTGCAAGGCGATGAACCGGTCCTTCCTCTCGGTGATCGCCGGTGGGTTCGGCATCGTGGCGTCCTCGTCCTCGGACGAGGATCACGGCGAGCACCGCGAGATCACCGCGGATGCCGCGGCGGCGATGCTGTCCGGGGCCTCGTCGGTCGTCATCACCCCGGGCTACGGCATGGCCGTGGCCCAGGCGCAGTACCCGGTCGCCGATCTCGTCGCGAAGCTGCGCGAGCGGGGCGTCGACGTGCGCTTCGGCATCCATCCGGTCGCCGGTCGCCTGCCGGGGCACATGAACGTGCTGCTCGCCGAGGCGAAGGTGCCGTACGACATCGTGCTCGGCATGGACGAGATCAACGACGACCTGGCGGCCACGTCGGTGGTCCTCGTGATCGGGGCCAACGACACCGTGAACCCCGCCGCCGCGGAGGACCCCGGCAGCCCGATCGCCGGGATGCCCGTGCTGCGCGTCTGGGAGGCCGAGAACGTCATCGTGTTCAAACGCTCGATGGCGGCCGGCTACGCCGGGGTGCAGAATCCGCTGTTCTTCCGCGAGAACGCGCAGATGCTGTTCGGTGACGCGAAGGAACGTGTGGAGGACATCATCCGGGCGCTGTGAGGACGTCCGCAGGGACGATCACCTGCGAGTGCACGGGTCAACGACGTTGGTGACCCGTGCACTCGACGTCGGAGCGCGGAGGACGGAGGTTGCCCGGCGCACGGGCACCCCGATGTCAGCGTACGAAACGGACCTCGGTGAGCTGCTCGCCGAGGAACGGCTCGGTGTGCGTGTCGCCGTCGAGGGTGAAGCCGTTGCGCAGATAGAAGCGGTGCGCGCGGGGGTTGTCCTCGGCGACCCACAGGTAGAGGGGCTCGCCCTGGTCGACCGCTGCGTCGAACAGGCGCTGGCCGAGGCCGGTGCCGTGCCAGGCGCCGAGCAGGTAGATGAAGTACAGCTCGCGCAGCGCCGGGGCGTCCTTGTCGCGCGCGGGACC
>JBASAE010000668.1:0-6741 GCA_049654285.1 Microbacterium sp. | reverse complement strand
GGCCAGCGCGCCGGCCTCGCTGGCGCGCTCGACGAGCTCCTTCTGGCTGAACGCGGTGAGGAGCACGACCGGAGCGATGTTGTTCTTGTGCAGCTTCTCGGCCGCGCTGATGCCGTCGAGCTGCGGCATCTTGACGTCCATCACCACGAGGTCCGGACGCAGCTCGGTCGCGAGCTGCACGGCGGTCTCGCCGTCGCCGGCCTCGCCGACGACATCGAAGCCCGCGTCGCGCAGGATCTCGACGATGTCGAGGCGGATCAGCGACTCATCCTCGGCGACGACGACTCGTCGCGGTGCGGTTGCCGTGGGCTGCTCAGGCTGCTGCTCTTGCTCGGTCACAGAAAAATCCTATCGGAGGTGAGTGCCGGCGGTGGGACTCGAACCCACACGCCCTTTCGGACAAAGCATTTTGAGTGCTCCGCGTCTGCCATTCCGCCACGCCGGCCGGGATCGACTTTAGCGCATGCGAAGGGGCGGGGCCGTAGCCCCGCCCCTTCGTCCGATCAGTTGCTCGACTTGTAGATCGATGCGTTCCCGCCGACGGCGTCTCCGACGTGGTGCACGCGGATGTCGTTGGTGGTCCCGATGATCCCGGGGGGCGAGCCGGAGATCACGACGACCCGATCGCCCTTCTGGGCCAGGTCGTTGCTGAGGAGATAGTCGTCGACCTGCAGGAACATCAGATCGGTGTGCTCGACCACGTCGACGAGCTTGCTCGTGACGCCCCAGGTCAGCGCCAGACGGCGACGGATGCCGGGCTCCGGCGTGAACGCGAGCATCGGGATGCGAGAGCGCAGCCGCGACATGCGGCGTGCCGAGTCGCCCGACTGCGTGAACACGCAGATGAACTTCGCCTCGACGAACTCCGCGACCTCCTGGCCGGCGAGGGTGATGATGCCGCCCTGCGTGCGCGGGCGGGTCGTCAGCGGCTGGATCCTCTCCAGGCCGTGCTCCTCGGTCGACTCGATGATCCGGGCCATGGTCTCCACGACGATGACCGGGTACTCCCCCACGCTGGTCTCGCCGGAGAGCATCACGGCGTCGGCGCCGTCGAGCACGGCGTTGGCGACGTCGGAGGTCTCCGCGCGCGTCGGCACGGGGCTCGAGATCATCGACTCCAGCATCTGCGTCGCGACGATGACCGGCTTGGCCATCCGGCGGGCGATCTCCACCGCACGCTTCTGCACGATCGGCACCGCCTCCAGCGGCAGCTCGACACCCAGGTCGCCGCGGGCGACCATGATGCCGTCGAACGCGTCCACGATCTCTTCCAGGTTGTCGACCGCCTGGGGCTTCTCGATCTTGGCGATGACCGGGATCTTGACGCCCTCCTCCGCCATGATCTCGTGCACCCGGGTGACGTCGGCGGCGTCCCGCACGAACGACAGCGCGATGAGGTCTGCGCCGGAGCGGAGCCCCCAGCGCAGGTCGTCCTCGTCCTTCTCGCTGAGCGCGGGGACGTTGACGGCCACGCCCGGCAGGTTGATGCCCTTGTTGTTCGAGACCGCGCCGGCCACGACGACGCGCGTGGTGACGACGGTGCCGTCGGTCTCCACGACCTCGACGCGGACCTTCCCGTCGTCGATCAGCAGGAAGTCGCCCGCCTTGACGTCCTGCGGCAGTCCCTTGAACGTGGTCCCGCAGATCTCGCGGTTGCCGAGGATGTCCTCGGTGGTGATCTTGAAGATGTCGCCGACCGCGAGGTCGTACGGTCCGCCCTCGAACTTGCCGAGCCGGATCTTCGGGCCCTGCAGGTCGACGAGCACGGCGACCGCGCGGCCGGAGTCCTCGGCGGCGCGGCGCACGTTCGCGTAGTTCGCATCGTGCACCGTGTAGTCGCCGTGGCTGAGGTTCAGCCGCGCGACGTCGATGCCGGCGTCGATCAACGCGCGGACGGTCTCATAGGTCGAGGTGGCAGGGCCAAGGGTGGCGACGATTTTCGCGCGTCTCAACGACATCTCCAGGGTAGAGGGGTATCAAAGTCGGCGACGTTGCCGCCGCTCAGCCTACGCGGGCTGCACGCCGATCGCGACATCCGCCGGGCCGACCGGCGCGGGAAGCACCGTCGAACCCATCAGATGACGGTCCACCGCCGCGGCCGCCGCACGGCCCTCGGCGATGGCCCAGACGATCAGCGACTGCCCGCGCCCGGCGTCTCCTGCGACGAAGACACCCGGAACGGTCGACTGATAGTCGGCGTCTCGACGAAGGGTACCGCCTTCCGTCACGACGGGCGAGGATCCGGAGGTGAATGTGTCCGTCTCGGGCCCGGTGAACCCCATCGCGATGAGGACCAGGTCTGCGGGGATCTCGTGCTCGGTGCCGCTTCTCGGCACTCGCCGGCCGCCCGAGTACTCGGTCTCCGCCACCCGCAGCGCACGCACCCGCCCGGACTCGTCGGCCAGGAACTCGACCGTGGAGGCGAGGTAGACCCGCTCGCCGCCCTCCTCGTGCGCGGACGACACCTCGAACAGCGTCGGCATGGTCGGCCACGGCTGGTGCTCGGGTCGGGAGGCGGCGGGCCGGCGTCCGATCGCGAGGCTCGTCACGCTCAGCGCACCCTGCCGATGCGCGGTGCCGATGCAGTCAGCGCCGGTGTCGCCACCGCCGATGACGATGACGTGCTTGCCCTCGGCCGTGACCTGCCCGGTGACGACATCCCCCGCGACGGCGCGGTTCGACTGCACCAGGTAGTCCATCGCGAAGTGCACGCCCTCGGCGTCACGGCCCGGGATCGGCAGGTCTCGGGGCACCGTGGACCCGGTCGCGATCAGCACCGCGTCGTAGCGGGCGCGCAGCTCGTCCCAGCCGACGTCGACCCCCACTTGCACTCCGGCGCGGAACCGGGTGCCCTCCTCCTCCAGCTGGCGCAGCCGCGCATCGACGTGCTGCTTCTCCATCTTGAAGTCGGGGATGCCATAGCGCAGCAGCCCGCCGATGCGATCGTCGCGCTCGTAGACCACCACCGTGTGACCGGCCCGGGTGAGCTGCTGCGCCGCGGCGAGGCCCGCCGGCCCCGACCCGACGACCGCGACCGTCTTGCCGGTGAGGCGCGCCGGCGGTTGCGGCTGCACCCAGCCCTGGTCGAAGGCGAGGTCGGCGATCGACTGCTCGACGTGCTTGATCGTCACAGCGGGCTGGTTGATCCCCAGCACGCAGGCGCTCTCGCAGGGGGCGGGGCAGAGTCGTCCGGTGAACTCCGGGAAGTTGTTCGTGGCGTGCAGGCGCTCGGACGCCGCCCGATCCTCACCGCGCCGGGTCAGATCGTTCCACTCCGGGATCAGATTGCCCAGCGGGCATCCCGAATGGCAGAACGGCACGCCGCAGTCCATGCAGCGCCCGGCCTGCCGGCGCAGAACCGCGGTGTCTCCCGGCTCGTACACCTCTTTCCAGTCCATGATGCGCACCGGGACGGGACGTCGTGCGGGCAGCTCCCGCTCCGTCACGGTCAGGAATCCTCGGGGATCAGCCACGGGAAGCCTCCTCCAGGGTGGGCGCGACAGACGCGTCCGCGTCCGCGTGCACGGTGTTCAGGATGCGGAGCCAGAGCGTGGCATCGTCAGGGTCCGCGCCGGCCGACTCGACCTCCCGACGGATGCTCTGCACCGCCGCGAAGTCACGCGGCAGCACCTTGGTGAACTCCTCCGACGCCGTCTCGAAGGAGTCCAGCAGGCGCTGTGCGAGCGGCGATGCGGTGCGCTCGACGTGCGCGGCCAGCAGGGCGCGCAGCACCTCCAGATCGGCGCGATCCAACGGCTCCAACCCCAGTTCGCCGCTGGACAGCGCCTGCGCGTTCACCCGCGAGGGATCGAGGCCGTGCACATAGGCGACGCCGCCCGACATCCCCGCGCCGAGATTGCGGCCGGTGGGGCCGAGGATGACGGCCGTGCCGCCGGTCATGTACTCGAGGGCGTGGTCCCCGACGCCCTCGACGACGGCGGTCGCGCCGGAGTTGCGCACCAGGAACCGCTCGCCGACGACGCCCGAGAGGAACATCGTGCCGCTCGTCGCGCCGTAGCCGATCACGTTCCCCGCGATCACGTTGCGCTCCGGCGCGAACCGCGCCTCCCGCGGCGGACGGATCGTGATGTCGCCCCCGGAGAGCCCCTTGCCGACGTAGTCGTTCGCGTCGCCCTCCAGCCGCAGCACGATGCCGGGCGGGAGGAAGGCGCCCAGCGACTGCCCCGCCGTGCCGTGCAGAGTGATGTCGACGGTCTCGGGCGCCAGGCCCTCTGCGCCGTGCCGGACGGTCACCTCGTGGCCGAGCATCGTGCCGACGGCGCGCTCGGTGTTGCGGATGGGCAGCTCGATCACCACCGGATCGCGGTTCTCGAGCGCATCCCGGGACATCCGGATCAGCGCGATGTCGAAATGCTTCTCGAGCTCATGCTCCTGCGGGCGTCCCGAGCGTCGCGGCTCGTCGGCCGGGAACGCCGGTCCGTGCAGGATCGGGGACAGGTCGAGCCCCTCCGCCTTCCACTGCCGGATCGCCGCATCGGTCCGGATCAGGTCGGTGCGCCCGACGATCTCGGCCAGCGAACGGAACCCCAGGGCGGCGAGCAGCTCGCGCACCTCCTCGGCGATGAACTCCATGAAGTTCACGACGAACTCGGGCCGGCCGGTGAACCGTTCGCGCAGCACGGGGTTCTGCGTCGCGACCCCCACCGGGCACGTGTCGAGATGGCAGACGCGCATCATGACGCATCCTGAGACCACCAGGGGGGCCGTCGCGAAGCCGAACTCCTCCGCGCCGAGCAGCGCGCCGATCACCACGTCGCGACCGGTCTTCAGCTGGCCGTCCACCTGCACGACGACCCGGTCGCGGAGGCCTCCCAGCATGAGGGTCTGCTGGGTCTCGGCCAGGCCCAGCTCCCAGGGTGTGCCGGCGTGCTTGAGCGAGTTCAGCGGACTTGCGCCGGTTCCGCCGTCGTGGCCGGAGACCAGGATCACGTCGCTGAGCGCCTTGGCGACGCCCGCTGCCACCGCGCCGATGCCGGACTGGCTGACCAGCTTGGTATGGATGCGCGCCCGCGGGTTGGCCCTCTTCAGATCGAAGATCAGCTGCTTGAGGTCCTCGATCGAGTAGATGTCGTGATGGGGAGGGGGCGAGATGAGTCCGACCCCCGGGGTGGCGTGCCGCGTGCGGGCGATCCACGGATACACCTTGCCCGGCGGCAGCTGCCCGCCTTCACCCGGCTTCGCCCCCTGGGCGAGCTTGATCTGCAGGTCGTCCGCCTGCGTCAGGTACTGGCTGGTCACGCCGAACCGCCCCGAGGCCACCTGCTTGATGGCGCTGCGCCGTTCGGGGTCGACGAGGCGGTCGGGGTCCTCGCCCCCTTCGCCGGTGTTGGACTTGCCGCCCAGCCGGTTCATCGCGATCGCCAGGGTCTCGTGGGCTTCACGCGAGATCGAGCCGTAGCTCATCGCCCCGGTCGAGAACCGCTTGACGATCTCGGACACCGGCTCGACCTCGTCGAGCGGGACGGGCGGACGTTCCCCGGTGCGGAGCTCGAACAGGCCGCGCAGCGTCTTGAGCTCGCGAGACTGGTCGTCCACCAGTGCGGTGTACTCGCGGAACACGTCGTATCGCCGGCTCCTCGTGGAGTGCTGCAGCCGGAACACCGTCTCGGGGTTGAACAGGTGCGGTGACCCGTCGCGGCGCCACTGGTACTCTCCCCCGGTCCACAGACGCTCGTGCGCTCGGGCCGCGGCGTCCTCGGGGTAGGCGAAGTCGTGCCGTGCCTGGTTCTCGGCGAAGACGTCCTCGATGCCGATGCCGCCCAGGCGGCTGGTCGTGCCGGTGAAGTAGGCGTCGACGAGATCCTGGCTGAGCCCGATCGCCTCGAACACCTGCGCTCCGGCGTACGACGACACCGTCGAGATCCCCATCTTCGACATGATCTTCAGCACGCCCTTGCCGAGGGCGTGGATCAGGTTGTGCACCGCCTCCTCGGGAGTGAGGCCGGTGATGAATCCGGTGCGCACCAGGTGCTCCACCGTCTCCATCGCGAGGTACGGGTTCACGGCCGACGCGCCGTAGCCGATCAGCGTGGCGACGTGATGCACCTCGCGCACGTCGCCGGCCTCGACGAGCAGCCCCACCTTCATCCGGTTCTCCCGGCGGATCAGGTGGTGGTGCACGGCCGCGACCATCAGCAGGGAGGGGACCGGCGTGAGGTCCTTGTTCGAGTCCCGATCGGAGAGGATCAGGAACTCGGCGCCGGCCTCGATCGCGGCGTCCGCCTCCGCGCACATCTGCTCCAGCCGCTCGGCGAGCGTGTGCGCGCCGGCGTCGAAGTGGTACAGGCCCTTGATCGTCGCACTCCGACGTCCGGGCAGGACCCTGTCGATGTGCCGGATCTTGGCCAGCTCGTCGTTGTCGATCACCGGGAAGTCGAGGGTCACGCTCTGCGCGTGCTCCGGCCCCCAGCTCAGCAGGTTGTGCTCACGGCCGAGCCCGAGCCGGAGGCTCGTGACGACGTCCTCGCGGATGGCGTCCAGCGGCGGGTTCGTCACCTGCGCGAACTGCTGCACGAAGTAGTCGAACAGCAGCCGGGGCCTGGTGCTCAGCGCGGCGATGGGGGCGTCGGAGCCCATCGCCCCGAGCGGCTCGGTGCCGTGCTGCCCCATCGGGGTGAGGAGCACGCGCACCTCCTCCTCGGTGTACCCGAAGGTGCGCTGGCGGCGGATGATCGATGCGGCCGGATGGATGATGTGCTCGCGGTCGGGCAGCTCGGGCAG
>JBASAE010000667.1:0-3269 GCA_049654285.1 Microbacterium sp. | reverse complement strand
CCCGCGTTCACCGCCCTGGCGCTGGGGCGCATCACGCGTGGTGCGGGCTCGGCCTCGGCCGTGCTCGGCACGCTGTCGCTGGCGCTCGGCGCCCTCGTCCCGCCGCTCGCATCACAGGCCGGGGTCTCGGCGACGCTGATGGGTGCGACCATGCTGGCGGCGTTCGGCATCGCGCTGCTGCTGACCGTGATCAGCCGCATCGTTTCCTCGCACCGGTAACCTCTCCCCCTCGGTGCTGTATGCCCGCGCCGTGACCTAGGGTCTACGCCCCCTCGCACGGGCAAGCAGCCTCGGAAACAGGAGGGATTCATGATATTCACAAATTCATGAAACAGGTGTACCGTCGCCTCTCATGAACACCATCATCAGCACGCGCGGGCTCACCAAGCACTACGGTCGCGTGCACGCCCTCGACGGCCTCGACCTCGACGTCGACCAGGGGCAGGTGCACGGCTTCCTGGGCCCGAACGGCGCCGGCAAGTCCACCACCATCCGCATCCTGCTGGGCCTGGCCCGAAGGACCGGCGGCACGGCGTCCGTCTTCGGACTCGAGCCCTGGGGCGACGCCGTGCAGATCCACCGGCGCACGGCATACGTCCCCGGCGACGTCAGCGTCTGGCCCAACCTGTCCGGAGGCGAGGCGATCGACTTCCTCGCCCGTCTGCGGGGAGCGGCGACCAAGCACCCGTCCTACCGCGCCGAGCGGGAACGCCTGATGACCGCGTTCCAGTTCGATCCGCGCAAGAAGGGACGCGCGTACTCGAAGGGCAACCGGCAGAAGGTCGCGCTCATCGCCGCCTTCGCCGTCCCCGCCGACCTGTACATCCTCGACGAGCCGACCAGCGGCCTCGACCCGCTCATGGAGGTCGTGTTCCGCGACGAGGTGCAGCGGCTTCGCCGCGACGGGGCGACCGTCCTGCTGTCCAGCCACATCCTCTCCGAGGTCGAGCTGCTCTGCGACCGGGTCTCGATCATCCGCGCCGGGAGGATCGTCGAGGCCGGCACGCTCTCCGAGCTGCGCCACCTCACGCGCACCGAGGTGTCGTTCGAGGCGGGCTCCGCCGACGCCCTCGCCGGCATCCCCGCAGCCCACGACGGCACGATCGAGGAGGGCCGTGCGCGGTTCACCGTCGACAGCGACGCCGTGCCGTCCGTCCTCCCCGTGCTCGCGCAGCGCGGCGTCACGGGCCTGCGGATCGAGCCGCCGTCCCTCGAAGAGCTGTTCCTGCGGCACTACGGCGACGACCTCGCCGCCCTGCGCGCCGCCGAGGAGGAGGGCGGCACCCGCGCCTCTCGGCACGCCGCCGCGAAGGAGACGCGCTGATGTGCCCCACGACCCTCTCCAGCCAGCGCACCGCGCTGCCCGGAGCCTCCGGGGCGCGCGGGCCCGCGCTGCTCCGCCAGCGGCTGCGGCGGGACTGGCTGCAGTTGCTGCTGTGGATCCTCGCCACCGTCCTCATGGCGTACGCCGGGTTCGCCGGCGTCACACAGTCCTATGCGACCGAGACCGACCGGATCCAGGTCCTCGCCGCCGTGATGGCCAATCCCGTGATCATGATGTTCCGTGGGCTCCCGTCCGGGGCATCCGAGGGCCAGTTCCTCTCCTTCGAGATCCTGCCCTGGCTGACCATGCTCGCCGCGCTCATGAGCGCCTTCCTCGCCGTCCGTCACACCCGCGGCGACGAGGAGGCGGGACGCACCGAGCTGCTCGCCGCCACACCGGCGGGACGCGCGCTGCCGACGGTCGCCACGATCGTCCACGGTGTCGCGGCGAACGTCGTGCTGGGCGTGCTGGTGGCGCTCGCACTGATCGGCTCGAGGCTCGATGCCGCGGGATCCTGGCTGATGGGTGCGACCTCCGCGACGACGGGCCTCGCCTTCCTCGGCATCGGGCTCATCGCCGCCCAGCTCATGCGCACCTCGCGTGGCGCGAACTCGCTGACGGTGTGGATCCTGGTCGCGACGTTCCTGATCAACGGGATCGGCAATGTCGCAGGCACGCCGAGCAACGACCTCACCCGCATCACCAGCTCGGGGCTGGTGTGGCTCTCGCCGTTCGGCTGGGCCGAGCAGGCCCGCCCCTACGACGCCGACGATGCCTGGCCCGCCCTGCTCGGGCTGGTCTTCGGCCTCGTGCTCGCGATCGGCGCGGTGGCGCTGCAGTCCGTGCGCGACATCGGCGAGGGCTTCATCCCGGCACGTCCCGGACGCGTGCACGCGCGGCCCGCGCTCTCCTCTCCGCACGCCCTCGTCTGGCGTCTCACCAACGGCGCGATCATCGGCTGGGCGGTGGGCGGCGCGCTCACCGGCATCCTCGCCACCACCCTCTCCGGGCTGGCAGGGCAAGTCGCCGGCCAGAACCCGGCGGTGCAGCAGATCCTCGACAAGATCGGCAAGGCGGGAGACCTGCAGGAGACCGTGGTCTCGGTGTTCTTCACGATGATGGGCATCCTCGCGGCGTGCGCAGCGGTGCAGATCCTCGCCCGGGCACGACAGGAGGAGGCACACGGCACCGCCGAGACCGTCCTCGCCCAGCCCACGGGCCGTGTGCGCTGGCTGTGGGACTACATGCTCGTGGCCACGTTCGCGATCGCGATCATCGTCGCCGCCGCGATGCTCGCCGCCTTCGGCGGGCTCGCAGGCAACGCTGATGCCTCGCAGCTGGCGCGGGTGGTCGTGGTCACGGGGCTCGGCCAGGGGCTCGCCGCCTGCGTGTTCACGGTCCTCACCGCACTCGTGCTCGTGCTCCTCCCGCGCGGCACGATCGGCATCGCCTGGGCGCTGGTGCTGCTGGCAACCCTGTTCGGCCTGTTCGGCCCGCTGTTCGGGCTGCCGCAGTGGACGACGCGCTTCTCGCCGTTCGCGGTCACCCCGGTCGTGACAGGCGGCGGCACGGATCTCCGCGGTACGTGGTGGCTCGTGCTGATCGTCGCCGCGGGAGCCGCGGCGTCCCTGACGCTGATGCGCCGCCGCGAGCTGCACCCCACCGGGTGACCGTGGCCCGTCCCGTGTCCGCGATCCGGGTCGCGACCGGAGACTGGAAGGATGAAGACCATGACCGACGACGCACAGTCCGAGGCGCCGGAAGAGGCGCCGCACCTCGGCGTCGCCCCGGCCGAGGACGCCGCGGCGATCATGACGGCCGCCGGGTTCCCGCGCATGCCGGCGCGCATCTTCATGGCCCTGGTCGCCGCGCCGGCCGAGGGATACACCGCCGCCGAGCTGGGCGAACGGCTCGGCGTCAGCGCCGCCGCGGTGTCGGGCGGGGT
>JBASAE010000666.1:0-1939 GCA_049654285.1 Microbacterium sp. | reverse complement strand
CCACATCGAGCTCTTCCTCGGCGGCTCCGGCGGCTTCCTCTGGTTCGCACCGGTCATCGTCGGCGACGACTGCCAATGGTTCTCGCTGTTCGTCCCCGGCGGGATGGGCTGCGAGCTGGACAGCGTCGGCGACGGCGTCAACCTGTCGCTCGGCATCCTCGTCGCACACGGCTGGTTCTACGTCGTGTACCTGTTCGCCTGCTTCCGGGTGTGGAGCCTGATGCGCTGGCCGTTCCTGCGCTTCATCCTGCTCGCCCTCGGCGGCGTCGTCCCGTTCCTGTCCTTCATCATGGAGGCCCGCGTCTCCCGTCAGGTGAAGGCGTATCTCGCATCGCGTGAGGCGGCGGACGCCGCCGCATCCGCTCCCGAAACCAATAAGGAAGGCATCCGGTGACCGATCAGAACTCCGCTGCTCCCACGCCGGACACCGAGCAGCGCCCCGCGCTCGTCGTCGACTTCGGCGCTCAGTACGCGCAGCTCATCGCCCGTCGCGTGCGCGAGGCCGGCGTGTACAGCGAGATCGTGCCGCACACCGCCACCGCCGCCGAGATCGCGGCGAAGAACCCGGTCGCGATCATCCTCTCCGGCGGCCCGTCGTCGGTGTACGAGGACGGCGCGCCGAGGCTCGACCCGGCCGTGTTCGAGCTCGGTGTGCCGACGCTGGGCATCTGCTACGGCTTCCAGTACATGGCGCAGGTGCTCGGCGGCGAGGTCGCCAACACCGGGCTGCGCGAGTACGGCGCGACGGGCGCCACGCTGCAGGCGCCCGCGGAGAGCACGCTGCTGGGCGGCCAGCCGGCAGAGCAGAACGTCTGGATGAGCCACGGCGACCAGGTCGCGCGCGCCCCCGAGGGCTTCGAGGTGCTCGCGACGACCACGGCCACCAGGGTCGCGGCCTTCGCGAACGAGGAGCGCAGGCTGTACGGCGTGCAGTGGCACCCCGAGGTGAAGCACTCCGACCACGGCCAGGAGGTCATCGAGAACTTCCTGCACAAGGGGGCCGGTCTCGCGGCCGACTGGAACAGCGGCAGCGTGATCGCCGAGCAGATCGAGCGCATCCGCGAGCAGGTCGGCGACGCCCGCGTCATCTCGGCGCTGTCCGGCGGCGTCGACTCCGCGGTGTCGACCGCGCTCGTGCACAAGGCGATCGGCGACCAGCTCACCGCGGTCTTCGTCGACCACGGCCTGCTGCGCAAGGGCGAGCGCGAGCAGGTCGAGCGCGACTACGTGGCGTCCACCGGTGTGCGGCTGATCACCGTCGACGCGGCGGACACCTTCCTCGGCCACCTTTCCGGGGTGACCGACCCGGAGACCAAGAGGAAGATCATCGGCCGCGAGTTCATCCGCGCGTTCGAGCAGGTGCAGCGCGACCTCGTCGAAGAGGCGAAGGCTTCCGGGGAGAAGGTGCGCTTCCTGGTGCAGGGCACGCTGTACCCCGACGTCGTCGAGTCGGGTGGGGGCGCAGGCACCGCGAACATCAAGTCGCACCACAACGTGGGCGGGCTCCCCGACGACCTCGACTTCGAGCTGATCGAGCCGCTGCGCGCCCTGTTCAAGGACGAGGTGCGCGCGATCGGCCGCGAGCTGGGCATCCCCGAGGCGATCGTCGGACGCCAGCCGTTCCCCGGGCCGGGCCTCGGCATCCGCATCATCGGCGAGGTGACGCGCGAGCGGCTCGACGTGCTGCGCGAGGCCGACGCGATCGCGCGCGAGGAGCTGAGCGCCGCCGGGCTCGATCAGACGATCTGGCAGTGTCCCGTGGTGCTGCTCGCGGACGTGCGCTCAGTGGGCGTCCAGGGCGACGGCCGCACCTACGGGCATCCGATCGTGCTGCGCCCGGTCTCATCGGAGGACGCGATGACCGCGGACTGGACGCGGCTGCCCTACGACGTGCTGGCCCGCATCTCGAACCGCATCACCAACGAGGTCAGCGAGGTCA
>JBASAE010000665.1:0-1814 GCA_049654285.1 Microbacterium sp. | reverse complement strand
CACTGGGACAGGTGGGCCGCCCAGGAGGACGTGCACATCCGATCGGATCGGCCCGTCGAGCTGGCGGCCATCAGGGTGGACGTCCCCTAGGAGATGCTCCGCCGGTCAGAGGTCGTGCTCGTCGGCGGCCTGCACCAGACCGTCCAGGCGGTAGCCCAGCCAGTCGTAGACGCCCAGCCGCGGATCGTCCGGATCCGGCGCCTCGACGCCGTCGACGCCGAGACGCGACGCCATCACCAGGCGCATGGCGGTGAGCGTGCGGAGCCAGGCGTCCAGCTCGTCGTCCTCGATGAGGACGTCGCGCGGCAGCAGGGCATCCCCGCCCGCGGGATCGTCGTCGACGTCGAATCCGGAGAGCCCCCTCCGCACCCGCAAGGCGTCGTGCATCCGCCGATCCAGCAGGTCGTCGCGCGTCTGATCGGCGAACTCTGCTCCGGCCAGGCGATCCTCCGGATACGGGTCGGGGGTGAGGCGTCGCGCGGCGCCGTCGTCGGCATCGTGCTGCGCAAGGTCGATGACATGCAGGAACTCGTCGATCAGTCCGAGCAGGTGACGTCCTTCGATCGTGGCGAGCGGCAGCAGGATCACGCGATCGCTCATGACGGGACCCTCCGGACGGTGGCCCAGAGGCCGTAGTCGTGCATGGCTCTGGCGTGCGCCTCCATGCTCTCCCTGGGCCCGGTCGCGACGACGGCCTGTCCCTCGTTGTGCACCGTGAGCATGAGCGAGGTGGCCAGTTCCTCGGTGTACCCGAAGTACCGACGGAACACCCGCACGACATAGCTCATCAGGTTCACCGGATCGTCCCACACCACCAGCTGCCAGGGCTCCAACGGGGCCGCGACGAGCTCGTCGTCGATCTCGGGGACCGGTGCCGGGATGCTCATGCCCACCCCAGCTCGTGCAGCTGACGGTCGTCGATTCCGTAGAAGTGCGCGATCTCGTGCACGAGGGTGGTGTGCACCTCGTCCCGCAGCTGCTCCTCGGTGTCGCACTCCGCGAGATGCGCCCTGCGATAGATCACGATGCGGTCGGGGAGCTCTCCGAGACCGTACTGGCCGCGCTCGGTCAGGGCGAGACCTTCGTACACTCCGAACAGGTCCTCGCCGTTCTCGGGCTCATCCTCGACGACGAACACGACGTTGTCCAGCCCCTCGACCATCTCGTCGGGCAGGCGGTCCAACTCGTCGCCGACGAGCGACTCGAAGGCCTCGGCATCCATCTCCATCGTGCTCCAGCCTAGACATCCCCGGGGGGCAGTGGCGGCACAGGGCATCCTGTGAGAACTCTCATGAAGGACGGCGTCGTTTCCCGGCGGGCGGAGAAATCCGCACGACACACTCGCAGCATGGCCATTCTGGAACGACCCATCCGACACTCGGAGAGCGGTGCGGCCGGCGTGGATCCGGAGCGTCGCCGCGTGCTGGCGCCGTGGATCGGCATCGGTGCCGCCCTGGTCGTCTACATCGGTGCGGGCATCCCCTCGTACTGGGGCGACGAAGCGGCGAGCGTGATGTCGGCCCAACGGCCGTGGAGCAGTCTGCTCGCCGAGCTGGGCACCGTGGACGCGGTGCACGGGATGTACTACGCGCTGCTGCATCTGTGGATCGACGCGTTCGGGCCGAGCGAGTGGGCGACCAGGGCGCTCAGCGCCATCGGGATCGGGCTGCTCGCGGCGGGGGTGGTCGTGCTCGGCACCCGCTGGGTCGACCGGCGCACGGGCATCCTCGCGGGCGTCCTCGTCGTCCTCGTGCCGCGTGCCGCGCTGCTGGCCGTCGAGACGCGTGGCTACGCCATCGCGGCCGCGGCCGCCG
>JBASAE010000664.1:0-2335 GCA_049654285.1 Microbacterium sp. | reverse complement strand
GCTCCTCGGCGGCGGGCTGCTGTCCCTGCGCGTCGTCGCGACCCCGCCGGCCTACGCGGGCGTGCTCGACCCCGACGGACGCAACCCGGTCGGCGCCGGGGCCCTCGCCGAGCTGCTGCGTGCGCAGGGGATCGACGTCGAGGTGGTGCACTCGCGGTACGACGCCGTCCGCGCGCTGCGCGGCGACAGCACCCTGGTGACGGCCGACCCCTACAACCTCAGCGACGAGGCCGTCGTCACGCTCCTCTCCCCCGCCGACCGGGTGGTGCTGATCTCCAGCAGCGCCCGGATGCTGCGACTGTACGACCTCGGCAGCACCGCATACGCCTCCGGGGTCGGCCTCACCGCCGACTGCGACGTGCCGCAGCTCGCGCGCATCGGCACGATCGATCCCGACCGCCTGTTCGACCCCACCCCGGGCGTGACCGGGTGCTTCGCCGGCGGAGACGGTGCCTCCGCGGTGCTCGTCGACGAGGCCGGCCCGCACATCGCCCTGGTCGAGGGCAGTCGGCTGCTCAGCAACGAGCACCTCGCCGACAACGGCAACGCCGCGCTGGGGCTCGCGCTGCTCGGCCAGACCCGGCACGTCGTCTGGTACGTGCCGTCCTTCGCCGACAGCGACATCGCCGGCACCGAGCAGGAGACCCTCGGCTCCCTCACCCCCGGATGGGTGACGCCGGCGATCCTGCTGCTGATGATGGCCGGCCTCGCCGCGGCGCTGTGGCGCGGACGCAGATTCGGCCCCCTCGTCGCCGAGAACCTCCCGGTCACGGTGCGGGCCTCGGAGACCATGCACGGACGTGCCCGTCTCACCGCCCGTTCCGCGGACTCCGCCCACGCCGCCGCCGCCCTCCAGGACGGCACGGTGCGGCGCCTCGCGAAGCGGCTCGGCCTCGGCGACAGAGCCGCCGCGCACGAGGTCGCCGACAGCGCATCCGACCGGCTGCGCATCGCCCGCGGAACCCTGCACGAACTGCTCGCGGGGGCACCGGCCGAGAACGACCGGGACCTCGTGGACCAGGCCCGCCGCCTCGCAGAGCTGGAAGACGCGGTCGACGACGCACTGCACACGCCCGCGTCCCCCGCCGCACCCACCGAAAGGAATGCCCCGTGACCGACGAGCACACCCCCATGGCCGATGACGCCGCCCTGCGCCAGGCCATGCACCGAGTCCGCCTCGAGGTCGACAAGGCCGTGATCGGCCAGGCGGGAACCGTCACCGGCCTGCTCGTCTCGCTGCTGGCTCGCGGGCACGTCCTGCTCGAGGGCGTGCCCGGAGTGGCCAAGACGCTCGTCGTGCGCTCCTTCGCCCGCGCGCTCGGACTCGACACCAAGCGCGTGCAGTTCACCCCCGACCTCATGCCGGGCGACGTCACCGGATCGCTGATCTACGACGCCCGCACCGGCGAGTTCGAGTTCCGCGCGGGCCCGGTCTTCACCAACATCCTGCTCGCCGACGAGATCAACCGCACCCCGCCGAAGACCCAGGCCGCCCTGCTCGAGGCCATGGAGGAGCGGCAGGTGTCCGCCGACGGCGAGAGCCGGCCGCTGCCCGACCCTTTCCTGGTCGCCGCGACCCAGAACCCCATCGAGCACGAGGGCACCTACACCCTGCCCGAGGCGCAGCTCGACCGTTTCCTGATGAAGCTCGTGGTCGGCATGCCGGAGCGCGACGCCGAGGTCTCGGTGCTGCGTCTGCACGCCGACGGGTTCTCGCCCCGACAGCTCACCGGGGTCGCGCCCGTCATCAGCGCGGACGAGATCAGGGCCGCACAGGACGCGGCCTCCCGGGTGCAGGTCACCGACGAGGTGCTCGGCTACGTCGTGGACCTCGCCCGCGCCACCCGACAGTCGCCCTCGGTCGAGCTCGGTGCCAGCCCGCGCGCGGCGACGGCGCTGCTCGCCGCGGCGAAGGCCTGGGCCTGGCTGAACTCCTCGGCTGCCGTGACCCCCGATCACGTGCAGACCATGCTGATGCCGGTCTGGCGTCACCGCCTGCTGCTGCGTCCGGACGCGCAGATGGAGGGCGTGTCGACCGACGCCGTGCTCGCATCGGTCGTGCAGCAGACCCGCGTACCGATCTGAGGAGCGACGCGTGTACGTCACCGGACGTCTCCCCCTCGCCATCGGGCTGGGTGTGATCCCCATCGTGCTGCTGAGCGCGGCGGGCGTGTCGCCCTGGGCGACCCTCGGCGGCTGGCTCGTGCTGTGCGCGGCCCTGACCGGTCTCGACGTGCTGCTCACGCCGAGTCCCCGGGAGGCCACGGTCACGAGGCGGGTACCCGAGAGGGCGCGGCTGGGCGAGCCCGTCGCGGCCAGCATCGCGGTGCAGAAC
>JBASAE010000663.1:0-5506 GCA_049654285.1 Microbacterium sp. | reverse complement strand
CGTCCCGGTGCACGAGGAGGACGGGCGTGGGCTCGCGACATCCCGCCCGGGCGTCTACGACCGGATCCTGGTCGACGCCCCGTGCACCGGCCTGGGCGCGCTGCGTCGCCGCCCGGAGGCGCGCTGGCGCAAGAGCCCCGACGACGTCGCCGAGCTCGTGGTGCTCCAGGAGCAGCTGCTCAGAGCCGCCGTGGAGGCGCTCGCTCCCGGCGGGATCGTCGCGTACGTCACCTGCTCGCCGCATCTCGCCGAGACCAGCGGAGTGGTGGCCGCCGTGCTGCGCGATCGCACCGACCTCGTCGAGGTGGACGCCCGCTCGGTGATGCGGCGGATCAGCCGATCCCCGATCGACCTCGCCGGCGACGACGGGTCGCCCCACGTCCAGCTCTGGCCGCATCGGCACGGCACCGATGCGATGTTCCTCGCCCTGCTGCAGCGCACGAGCTAGCAGCCACACGACAGGAGAAGCCTCCATGCCCCTTCCCGATGCGCCCCGCATCAATCCCAGCATCCTGGCCGCCGACTTCGTGAACATGCAGGCCGAGCTGGCCCGCATCGCGAGCGCGGACTTCGTGCACGTCGACGTGATGGACAACCACTTCGTGCCCAACCTCACCTTCGGGCCGCAGATGGTCGAGCGCATCCAGGCGACCAGCCCGATCCCGCTCGACGTGCACCTCATGATCAGCGATGCCGACCGCTGGGCCCCCGGCTACGCCGAGCTGGGAGCGGCGAGTGTGACCTTCCACCTCGAAGCGGCGGAGGACCCGGTGTCCCTCGCCAGAAGGCTCCGGGGGATCGGAGCGCGGGCGGGCGTGGCGATCAAGCCGGGGACCGCGGGGGAGAGCCTGTACGACATCCTCGGCGAGTTCGACCAGATCCTGGTGATGACCGTCGAGCCCGGGTTCGGCGGCCAGGGGTTCATGACGGAGACCATGCCGAAGCTGCGCGCGTTGCGCGCGGAGGCGACGCGGCGCGGATCCGACGTCTGGCTTCAGGTCGACGGTGGCATCTCGTTCGACACCATCGGCCAGGCCGCCGCCGCCGGGGCGGACACCTTCGTCGCCGGGTCAGCGGTGTACGGCGCCGATGACATCGAGGCGGCCGTCACCGGTCTCCGGGACCGTGCGCGAACGGCTAGCCTGGAACCGTGAAGACATTCGACGAGCTGTTCGCCGAGCTGACCGAGACGGCCCGCACCCGCCCCGAGGGATCGGGGACGGTGGCTCAGCTGGACCGCGGTGTGCACGCGATCGGCAAGAAGATCGTCGAAGAGGCCGCCGAGGTGTGGATGGCGGCCGAGTACGAATCGGACGAGGACGCCGCCGAGGAGATCTCGCAGCTGCTCTACCACCTGCAGGTCATGATGCTCGCGAAGGGGCTGACCCCGCAGGACGTCTACCGACATCTCTGACGCGCGACCTCCCCGACCGTCAGACCCGAAGGACCCCCATGCTGCGCATTGCCGTTCCGAACAAGGGATCGCTGTCCGAGACCGCTGCCGAGATGCTGGCCGAAGCCGGCTACGCCGGTCGTCGCGATGCCAAGACCCTGCACGTCGTCGACGCTGAGAACGACGTCGAGTTCTTCTTCCTCCGCCCGCGTGACATCGCCACCTATGTCGCCTCCGGAGCCCTCGACGTGGGCATCACCGGCCGCGACCTGCTGCGCGACGTCCGTCAGGACGACGCCCGCGAGATCGAGCAGCTGGGCTTCGCCCGCTCCACGTTCCGCTTCGCGGGTCCTCCCGGTCGGTACCGGTCGCTGGAGGATCTGTCCGGCATCCGGGTGGCATCCGCCTACCCCGGTCTCGTCGACGACTTCCTGCGCGAACGGGGAGTCGAGGCGGAGCTCGTCCCGCTCGACGGCGCCGTCGAGTCGGCGGTGCGGCTCGGGGTCGCCGATGTGATCGCCGACGTCGTGGAGACCGGCACCACCCTGCGCCAGGCGGGGCTAGAGATCTTCGGCCCGGTGATCATCGAGTCGGAGGCCGTGCTGATCAGCCGTCCCGGCGATCCGGCCGGAACCGAGAGGCTGCTGCGCCGTCTGCGCGGCGTCATGGTCGCCCGTCGTTTCGTGCTGCTCGACTACGACCTGCCCGCCGACCTGGTCGAGCAGGCGGTCGCGATCGCCGGCGGCCGGGAGTCGCCGACGATCTCGCCGCTGCGCGACCCGGCATGGGTCGCCGTGCGGGTCATGATCCCGCGCAAGGGGATGAACCAGGTGATGGACGATCTGTACGCGCTCGGCGCGCGCGCGATCCTGGTCACCGCGATCCACGCGGCGAGGCTGTGATGACGCTCGCAGCGAGGGTCATCCCGTGCCTCGACGTGGCCGACGGACGCGTGGTGAAGGGCGTGAACTTCCAGAACCTGCGCGACATGGGAGACCCCGTCGAGCTCGCCACGCACTACGCCGCGCAGGGCGCCGACGAGATCACGTTCCTCGACGTCACGGCCACCGTGGACGAGCGCGCGACGACGTACGACGTGGTGCGGCGCACCGCGGAGCAGGTGTTCGTTCCGCTCACGGTCGGCGGCGGTGTGCGCAGCGTCGCCGACGTCGCCCGGCTGCTCTCCGTGGGCGCCGACAAGATCGGCGTGAACTCCGCGGCGATCGCCCGCCCGCAGCTGATCGACGAGATCGCCGACCGGTTCGGCGCACAGGTGCTCGTGCTCTCGCTCGACGTCAGGCGTTCGGTGTCCGCGCCCTCCGGGTTCGTCGTGACCACGCACGGCGGACGTACCGAGACCACCCTGGACGCCGCGGACTGGGCCCGCGAGGCGACCGAGCGCGGGGCGGGGGAGCTGCTGGTCAACTCGATCGACGCCGACGGCACGCAGGACGGCTTCGATCTGGAGCTGATCCGGCTGATGCGCGAAGTGGCCTCCGTGCCGGTGATCGCCTCGGGCGGCGCGGGCCGGGTCTCCGACTTCCCGCCCGCGATCGCGGCCGGTGCCGACGCGGTGCTCGCCGCGAGCGTGTTCCACAGCGGACTGCTCACGGTGGGCCAGGTCAAGGACGAGCTGCGACGCGCCGGGGTGACCGTGCGCTGCGGCGCACTGAGCGAGCGAGGCGAGTCGAAGTGAGCGACCTGGATGCACGGCTCGCGCGCGTCTCATGGAACGCCGACGGCCTCGCCCCGGTGATCGTGCAGCAGTGGGACTCCCGCGAGGTGCTCATGCTCGCCTGGATGGACGCGGAGGCGCTGCGCCGCACCCTCACCGAGGAGCGGGTGACCTATTGGTCCCGTTCCCGGCAGGAGTACTGGCGCAAGGGCGACACCTCGGGCCATGTCCAGCTGCTGCGCGGCGCCCAGATCGACTGCGACGGCGACACGATCCTGCTGCAGGTCGAGCAGACCGGCGCCGCCTGCCACACCGGCACCCGCACGTGCTTCGACGGCAGGGATCTCACGTGAGCCTCGCGGCCCGCGGCCGACGCCTCGCCGTGATCGGGCTCCTGCTGGCGGGAGGGATCGGGGTGGTCTCCTCCACGCAGACCTGGCTCCGGGTGATCCGTGCGGACGCCGGGGAGCCGGTCCTCGTCAGCGGGGCCAGCGCGGTGCCGCTGCTCGCCCCGCTGTCACTGGCCGTGCTGGCCCTCGGAGCCGTGCTGACCCTCGTCGGCCCGGTGCTGCGCAGGGTGCTCGCCGTGCTCGCCGGCGCCTGCGCCGTCATCCTGTCGATCGCGACCGTGCCCCTGGTCGTCGCGCCGCCGACTGCCGCCGTCGCCCCCTCCGTCACCGCGGTCACCGGGGTCGCCGGCGATGCCGCGATGCACGAGCTCATCGGCGCGATCGAGCCGACCCCCTGGGTGCCGGTCGCCCTAGCCTGCTGGCTGCTGCTGCTGGCCGCCGCGGTGTTCACGCTCGCCACCGCGGGGCGCTGGAAGGCGGCGGGGCGCCGCTACCGCACGGAGGCCGCCGTCCTTTCCCCCGACCGGGACGACCAGGGACCGCTCGACCACGTGGAAACCTGGGACGGCCTCTCGCGTGGCTCCGACCCCACGCGCTGACACCGATAGACTGACCGTACGCCGACCCTCCCGGAGGAGAACATGACCAACTCGATCGCCGACCCCGGACACGGACACTCGCCCGCCGCGTGGACCGCCGTCGTGATCATGCTGCTCGGCTTCGGTCTGGGCACACTGTTCTTCTGCCTCGACATGCCCGCGCTGGTGTGGGCATCGGTCGTGATCGTCGTGATCGGACCGATCGTCGGCTGGGCGATGGCCAAGGCCGGCTACGGCGTGAACGGCCCGAAGTACGCGCCGAAGGCGCACTGATGGTCCTCGCCGACCTCACGGCCGGCGCTGTCGAGGACGCCGAGCGACGCGCGTTGACCCGCCCGCTCGCCGAGGTCGAACGGGACGCACTCGCGCGCCCGGCGGCCCGTGACGTCCTTGCCGCGCTCGCCCCCGCAGAGCGGGTGAAGATCATCGCCGAGGTCAAGCGCGCGAGCCCGTCGCGCGGAGCTCTGGCAGCCATCCCGGACCCGGCCCACCAAGCATCCCTCTACGAGCAGGGCGGAGCATCCGCGATCAGTGTGCTCACCGAGGAGCGCCGGTTCGGCGGCTCCCTCGCCGATCTCGAGGCGGTGACCGCCCGGGTCTCGCTGCCCGTGCTCCGCAAGGACTTCCTCGCCACGCCCTACCAGGTGCTGGAGGCCCGCGCCGCCGGCGCCGACCTCGCCCTGCTCATCGTCGCGGGGCTCGAGCCCCGCGTACTGCGCGAGCTGTATGCACTGATCCTCGAGCTCGGCATGACCCCCCTGGTCGAGACGCACGACGCCGAGGAGCTGGAACGGGCGATCGACCTCGGAGCAGAGCTGATCGGCGTCAACGCGCGGAATCTGCACACGCTGGAGCTCGACCGCGACCTGTTCGGGCGGCTCGTCGAGCGCATCCCGGACTCCGCGATCAAGATCGCCGAGTCGGCCGTGCTCTCGCCCGCCGACGTCGCGCACTACCGGCAGGCCGGCGCCGACGTGGTGCTGATCGGCGAGGCGCTCGTCACCGGTGACCCGGTCGCCACGCTCCGCGATTTCCTCGAAGCGGGCACGAACTCCCGGGAGGCGGGACAGTGAGCACCACGAGCCTGCGCGAACAGCCCGGTCCGTTCTTCGGCGACTTCGGCGGGCGCTACATGCCCGAGTCGCTGATCGCCGCGATCGACGAGCTCACCGCCGCCTACCACGATGCGATCGCCGATCCGGGCTTCCGCGCCGAGCTCGCCGGGCTGCTGTCGTCGTATGCGGGCCGGCCGTCGGCGCTGACCGAGGTCACGCGGTTCGCCGAGCACGCGGGCGGGGCACGGATCTTCCTCAAACGCGAGGACCTCAACCACACCGGCTCGCACAAGATCAACAACGTGCTGGGACAGGCGCTGCTCACGAGGCGGCTGGGCAAGACCCGGGTGATCGCCGAGACCGGCGCGGGTCAGCACGGAGTCGCCACGGCCACCGCGGCCGCTCTGTTCGGCCTGGACTGCACGATCTACATG
>JBASAE010000662.1:0-8644 GCA_049654285.1 Microbacterium sp. | reverse complement strand
TAGGGGTCGGATGCGGGGGCGGCGGCACCCGCGGTCCGCACCTCCTCGGGGGGTGTGGCCGATCCGTCGCCGAACAGCTGCGCGCGCAGCGCCGCGGCCCGGTCCTCGACGTCGGGGACGAGTGATCCGTCGGCCGCCAGGCCTATGCGCACGACTCGCCCGTCTCCGTAGCAGCTCGCGATCAGATACGCGCCCGACGACGCGACGGCCAGATGGCACACCGTCTCACCGGCGGGCACCGACGTGCCCAGCGGTGCGAGGGTCCCCTCCCCGGTGCGCGCGAACGCGGCCACCCGGCCGGCGCCCTCCAGCGCCGCGTAGACGACGTCGAGCCGCGGGTGCGCTGCGAGCCACGACGGCGACGCCGTCGGCGCCACGGCTCCGCGGTACGCGAGCGTCGTCTGCGGACGCGCCTCATCCCCGGCGAGCAGGCCGATGCCCGCGGCATCCCCACCCATGTCGGATCCGTACCCGCCGACCCAGAACCTCGTCATCCCGGCATCCTCTCCCCGGACCGCTCGTGGTCCGATACTCCATCCGCGTCGTGTGAACGCGGGTCAGTCGAGCAGGCCCTGGCGCACGATGACCTCGTCACGCTCGGGGCCGACACCGATCACCGAGATGCGCGTGTTGCTCATCGCCTCCAGGGCGAGCACGTAGTCCTGCGCGTTCTTCGGCAGGTCCTCGAAGGTGCGGGCGCCGGAGATGTCCTCGCTCCAGCCCGGGAAGTACTCCAGGATCGGGGTGGCGTGATGGAAGTCGGTCTGGTTCACCGGCACGTCGTCGAAGCGCCTGCCCTCCACGTCGTAGGCGACGCACACCGGGATCTGCTCGAGCCCGGTGAGGATGTCGAGCTTGGTGAGCACCAGGTCGGTGATGCCGTTGATCCGCGTCGCGTACCGGGTGATCGGGGCGTCGTACCAGCCCACCCGGCGCGGGCGGCCGGTGGTGGTGCCGAACTCGAAGCCCTGCCTGCGCAGCCACTCGCCCTGCTCGTCGAACAGCTCGGTGGGGAACGGGCCCGAGCCGACCCGGGTGGTGTACGCCTTGACGATGCCGACGATGCGGTCGAGCGAGCCGGGGCCGACGCCCGAGCCGGATGCGGCGCCCGCCGCCGTCGCGGTCGACGAGGTCACGAACGGGTAGGTGCCGTGGTCGATGTCGAGCATGGTGGCCTGACCGCCCTCGAAGACGACGACCTCGCCACGGTCCAGCGCCTCGGCGATCAGGTGGCCGGTGTCGGCGACCATCGGACGCAGCCGCTCGGCGTACGACAGCAGCTCCTCGACGACCTCGTCGCACGTCACGGCCCGGCGGTTGAAGACCTTCACCAGCAGGTGGTTCTTCTGGTCGAGCGCGCCCTCGACCTTCTGCCGCAGGATGTTCTCGTCGAAGAGATCCTGCACCCGGATGCCGACGCGGTTGATCTTGTCGGCGTAGGTCGGGCCGATCCCACGACCGGTGGTGCCGATGTTGCGCTTGCCGAGGAACCGCTCGGTGACCTTGTCGAGCGTGCGGTGGTACTGGGTGATGATGTGCGCATTCGCGCTGACCTTGAGCTTCGACACGTCGACGCCGCGCGCCGAGAGCGCCTCCAGCTCGTCGAAGAGCACCTCGAGGTCGATCACGACGCCGTTGCCGATCACCGGGTTGACCCCGGGGGTCAGGATGCCCGAGGGCAGCAGGTGCAGGGCGTACTTCTCGTCTCCGACGACGACGGTGTGCCCGGCGTTGTTGCCGCCGTTGAACTTGACCACCCAGTCGGTGCGTTCGCCGAGGAGGTCGGTGGCCTTCCCCTTGCCCTCATCGCCCCACTGGACGCCGACGATCACGATTCCTGGCATGGGTTACCCCCTGGGTAGTGCCGCTGTTCGCCGGGTTTGCACCGGCCGATGAGCTGGCCCGAATCGGGCGGGACCATCCTACCGGAGGGGTTCGACGGACGACCTCGGCCGGCGACCGTTCACCCGCCCGGCGCGTAGCGCTCCCGGAGATGGTCGCGATAGGCGTCCGGCGACATGCGCGAACCCGTGGCGTTCACGAGCATCTCCTGCAGGGTCACCGTGCCGCCCGGCCCGTGGACGTTCTCCCGGAGCCACCCCCGCACCTCGCCGAAGTCGGCGCGGCGCACGGCCTCCTCGATCGACACGCCCTGCTCCGCCATGGCCCTGGCCAGCTGGGCGGAGGAGACGTTGCCGACGACGTAGGCCGTGAAGAGACCGAAGAACCGACGCGCCCAATGGGGGTCCTGCAACGCGCCGATGCCCAGGCTCGCCGGCACGATCCCGAGGTACTCCTCCGACTTCGCGTCCCAGACCTCGGGCACCCGGTCGGGCGGGATCGTGCCGTCCAGGAGTCCGCACTCGATCTCGTACCTCAGGATGATGTGCAGGTTGAACGAGATCTCGTCCGCGGCCACGCGGACTGGCGAGGAGACGCCCCGGGTGAGGGAGCGATGGTAGGCCCGCCCCCAGTCCTCCGCGCTGCGCTGCGGGTAGTGCCGGGCGAGGATCTCGCCGATCCGGATGCCGAAGTCCGCGCGCCGTCCCACGATGTTCTCCCAGAACTTCGACTGCGACTCCTGGATGTACGGCATGCTGCCGTGCTGCGCCGGCGTCTCCCAGAGCTCCTCCGCGACCCCCTGCCCGTACAGCGCGTGCCCGTACTCGTGCACCGCCGTCGAGACGGCCTGGAACAGCGGCACGTCCTGGCGGATCGTCACCCTGGCATCCCGCGGGCCCGCGATGCTGGTGTATCCGTGCGGGGTGAACCCGACGCCGCCGCGGGCGAAGTCGAAGCCGATCAGCTCGCCGATCTCGCGCATGATCGAGACGAGCTCGTGCGGCTCCCCCTCGACGTCGTAGACCGGCTCATCGGCGACCCTGCGCCGGCGCGCGTCGATGAGGAAGCCCTTGAGCCCCTCGAAGACCTCGGTGATCTCGGCATGGCTGGGGCCGGGCACGTAGACCGAGAGCAGCGCGTCCATCGGATGCTCCGCGTAGCCCATCCGCTCGGCGAAGTCGCGGTTGATCGCCACCATCTCGGCCAACCACGGCTCGAACGCCGACCAGTCGTCGCCGTCGCGGGCGATCACCCAGGCGTCGAACGCCCGGCCGGCCGTCTGCAGGAAACGGGTCCACGTCGCGTCTCCCATCCGCAGGGCGTTCTCACGCTCCCGGCGGGCGACGGCCAGCCACGACGCCTGCTCGGTGTCCTCGTCCAGCAGGCGGCCCAGCTCCGGGGAGGTGAGCCGCTGCTGGACGAGGTCCTGAATGATCCCGGTGTGCCGGATCCGCTCCGCCAGCGCCGCGGGCGGCATGTACGACTGCTGATCGAGCCACAGCCGCTCGTTGATGTTCTTCAGGTCCTCCGTGTGCCGGAGGTGCTGGCGGAGCGCGGTCATGGGCTCAGCTTCCCTGCGGGAACGTCCACTGCTTCGGGGAGTCGATCCAGCGGCCGGAGTCGCCGTCCGAGATGATGAACCCGTAGTCGCCCGGGTTCACCCGGCTCATCGAGGTGCGCATCATCAGGATCGCCGACTGCTCGTAGGGGGCACGGACCTCCTGGATGACCTCCGTCGAGTGCGGGTCGATGACGCGGCCGAGCAGGGTCCCGCCCTCCACCATCGTCGACAGCGCGTTCTCGTCCACCTCGGGGATGTAGATGCCGCCGTGGTCCATGCGCACCAGGTAGCGCTCGTACATGAGCAGCTGCTTGTCCGGCATGGTGCGCTCGACGTCCAGCATCCCCATCGCGGAGAAGAAGTTGTCGATCCTGCTGGCGGCCAGGTCGTACCAGCCGGCCGGCAGCGTGTCGCCGCCCTGCTCGGCCACGGCGCACAGCTTCCCCCGGGTCTTCATGTAGCCGTCGATGGTGCCGGTGAACGGGTCGGCGTCGTGGGCGAAGACGAACGGGGTCCCCATCAGCCGGGCGAAGTGGAAGCTGTCGGGCTCCTCGCCGTTCTCGTCGCCGATCGTGAGCACGTAGTTGATCGACGTGTCGCTGCCGCAGTGGTAGTCGACCACGGCGTCGGCCCGGTCGAGCACGTACTCGGTGAGCGCGGCCGCGAGCTTCTGCGTCACCCATCCGCCGCGGTTCCCGGGGAACACGCGGTTCATGTTGTTCATGTCGGTGTTCATGCCCTGACCGGTGGTGCGGGTGTTCGACTCGAACGCGACCGGGTTCGCGACCGGGACGGCGAGCACCGTGCCGGACAGCTTCTGCGGGTCGAGGCGGGCGATCGTCTCCAGCACCGTGCGCGTGCCGGAGATCGCGTCGCCGTGCACGGCGGCGACCAGTGCCAGCGTCGGGCCGGGGTTGACGCCGCGCACGCCGTGGACGTGCAGCATCAGGTCCTCACCCGATGAGCGCCGTGTGATCGGCACCCGCCAGTGGCCTCGCGATCCCGGCGACAGCTCGATCTGATCGGGGGACGTGACGATCTCCGCCCCGACGGACCAGTCCAGCTCGGTCGGCGCGAACAGGTTGTTGCTCATGGTGTTCTCCTTGTGTTGACGAGTTTCGAGTTCCGGGCTTCTGGGGCCTGTCCGGGGCCTACACCAGGTAGCGGCCGGCGAGGTGCTGTCGGTAGGGGGCGGCGTCCAGCGGCCGGCCGGTCGCGTCCTGCAGGATCTGCTGGATGGACTTCGCGCGTCCCGGGGCGTGCACGTGGGTGCGCAGCCAGCCGAGCACCTCGCTGAAGTCGCCCTTCGCGACGGCGGCCTCGATCGAGACGCCGTCGTCCTCCATCGCGGCGGCGAGCTGCGCCGATGCGACGTTGCCGATCACGTAGGCGGTGAACAGCCCGAACATCCGGCGCGTCCAGTGCGGGTCCTGCAGGGCTCCCTCACGGAGCGAGGCCGGCACGATCCCGAGGTACTCCCGGCTCTTCGCGTTCCAGGCCTCCGGCACGTCCGCGACGGAGATCGATCCGTTCAGCAGCGCCTCCTCGATCTCGAAGCGCAGCAGGATGTGCAGGTTGAAGGAGATCTCATCGGTCGCGATCCGGATCGGCGACGACGGCGCGGCGACCTGGCTGCGGTGATAGGCCTCGCCCCATTCGGCGGCGGTCCGCCGGCCGAGGCGGCGCTCCAGGATCTCGCCGATCCGCTGGGCGAAATCGGCGCGGCGTCCGATGATGTTCTCCCAGAACTTCGCCTGGGACTCCTGGACGTACGGCATGCTGCCGTGACCGGCGGGGGTCTCCCAGAGCTCCTTCGCGACGCCCTGGCCGTACAGCGCGTGCCCGTACTCGTGGACCATCGTCGACACCGCCTCGAAGAGCGGGACGTCGCTGCGGAACGTGATGCGCACGTCGTTCGGACCGGCCGAGCTCGTGTAGCCGTGCGGGGAGAAGGCGATGCCGCCGCGCTCGAAGTCGAAGCCGATCAGCTCGCCGATGTCCTCGGCGATCGCGATGAGCAGGTGGGGCTCCGCCAGTCCCTCGTCCTCGACGTCGAGGACGGTGCGCGCCTTCCGCGTCTCGATGAGGAAGTCGCGCATGTCGGAGAGCACGCCGGCGATCTCGGCGTGCGTGGGGCCGGCCGCGTACACGGAGAGCAGCGCGTCCATCGGGTGATGCTCGTAGCCGACGGTCGCGGCGTACTCCTCGTTGATCTCCACCATCTGCGCGAACCACGGCTCGAAGGACGCCCAGTCCTCGTCCTTGCGCGCCTGCTCCCACACGCTGAACGCCTGTGCGCCGACCTCGAGGAAGCGACGCCAGATGCCCGAGCTGAGCCGGAGCGCCTGGGCGCGGTCGTCCTGGACCACTCCGAGCCAGGGCTCGTCGCCGGACGCCTGCTCGAGCAGCGCGCCCAGCTCGTCGGAGACGAGCCGCTGCTGCACGAGCTCCTGCAGGATCCCTGTCTGCCGGACCCGTTCGTGGATCGCAGCCGGGGGCATCACCGACTGCTGATCCAGCCACATCCGTTCTGCGATGTTCTTGAGGTCTTCGAGCTCGCGGATGTACTGCTTCAGGTCTTCGGTCACGATCTGCCTTTCTTCGCGTTCATCGGTCACGTTCAGTCGTCGTGGGAACCCACGGGGGCCGGTTCGCCCGCCCGCACGTAGCACGCGGCGAGGTGCGCGTCCGCCCCGCCGATCGGCATCAGCGTCGGCGGATCCTGATCGCACAGGCCGGGCCTGGCCAGGGCGCAGCGCGGGTGGAACGTGCACCCGACCGGCGGATGCAGGGGGGACGGCACCTCGCCGATGTTGAGGCGCACGGTGCGGCGGTCGCGCGGGTGGGCGGCGGGCACCGCGCGCAGCAGCGTCTCGGTGTAGGGATGCTGCGGGTTGCGGAAGATCTCGGCGCGGTCCGCCATCTCGACGACGCGGCCCAGGTACATCACGGCCACCCGGTCGGACACGTTCTCGACCACCGCGAGGTTGTGCGCGACGAACAGCACGGTGAGGTTCAGCTCCTGCTGCAGGTCCCGCAGCAGGTTGAGGATCTGTGCCTGCACCGAGACGTCCAGCGCGGACACCGGCTCGTCGGCGACCAGCAGGTCGGGCTTCAGGATGAGCGCGCGGCCGATGCCGATGCGCTGCCTCTGCCCTCCGGAGAACTCGTGCGGGTAGCGGTCGGCGTGCGCGGGCTGCAGTCCGACCATCTCCAGCATCTCCGCCACGCGCCTGCGCCGCTCCGCACGGTCGCCCACGCCGTGGTGCAGCAGGCTCTCCGCCATGCTCTCGCCGACCTTGGCGCGTGGGTCCAGCGAGGCGTACGGATCCTGGAACACGATCTGCGCACGTCGGCGGAACTGCTTGAGCCGGGAGCCGCGGAGGAAGCTCACGTCGGTCCCGTCGAACTCGATGGAACCGCTGGTGGGGTTCAGCAGGCGCACGATCATGCGGGAGAGCGTGGTCTTGCCACAGCCGGACTCCCCGACGAGCCCGAGGGTCTCGCCGCGGCGGATGTCGAGATCCACGTCGCTGACCGCATGCACCACGTCGCGGGAGATCCCGCCGGCGCCGCGGACGCGGTACTGCTTGTTCAGGCCGCGCACCTTGACGATCACGTCATCGCTCATCGCGAGCCCCCTCCGCCTCGGCCGACCGCTCTCCGACGGTCGCCGCGTCCTCGTCGTAGAGCCAGCACCGCACTCGATGGCCCGGCTCGATCTCGCGCAGCTCGGGATGATGGGTGTGACAGATCGTGAGACCCGCCTCCACCCGTGCGGAGCACCGCGACGCGAAGCGGCATCCGCCGCCGATCTCGCTCAGGCTCGGCACGGTGCCGGGGATCGCGGCGAGTCGCTCGCCGGCTCCTCCGAGCATCGGCGCCGAGGCGATCAGGCCCCGGGTGTAGGGGTGCATCGGACGGTCGAACAGTGCCGTGACGTCGGTGGACTCGACGATCTCCCCGGCGTACATGACGGCGACCTCGTCGGCGATCTCGGCGACGACGCCGAGATCGTGGGTGATGAAGACCACCGCCGTGCCCCGGGCCCGCTGCAGCTCGGCGACGAGGTCGAGGATCTGCGCCTGCATCGTGACGTCGAGCGCCGTGGTCGGCTCATCGGCGATGAGCACCTCCGGCTCGCAGGCGAGCGCCATCGCGATCATCACCCGCTGCGCCATGCCGCCGGAGAGCTCGTGCGGGAAGGCCTTGAGGCGGGCCGCGGGATCGGGCATCCCGACGTCGCGCAGGCCGGCGATGATCCTCTCGGTCTCCATCTTCCGCGTCCAGTCCCGATGCAGGGTGAAGACCTCGCGGATCTGGGTGCCCACCCGGTAGCTCGGGTTCAGCGACGAGAGGGGCTGCTGGAAGATCATCGACACCTCGTCGCCGCGGATCCTGCGCAGCTCCCGGGCGCTCAGCTCGGCGAGGTTCCTGCCGTTCAGCAGCACCTCGCCGGAGACCACGCGGCCGGGTGAGGGCACCAGTCCCATGATCGACAGGGACGTCATCGACTTGCCGGATCCGGACTCGCCGACCAGGCACATGGTCTTGCCCGCCGCGACCTCGAAGGACACCCCGTCGACGGCGTTGAAGCTCCCGGACGACAGGTCGAACCGGGTGCGCAGGTCACGCACCCGCAGGATCGGGTCGGCCGGCTCCGCGCCCGCCGCCGGTGTCGGGCTGTGAACGTCTCGCATCGTGTTCTCCATCGGTCAGCCGAGCCTCGGATCGCGGACGTCGCGCAGCCAGTCGCCGAAGACGTTCAAGGCCATCACGGTCAGCACGATCGCGACTCCGGGGAAGGTCGCCACCCACCAGGCGCGCACGAGATAGTCGCGTCCGGTGGCGAGCATGGTCCCCCAGCTCGGCACGTCCGGCGGGACGCCGAGCCCGAGGAAGGTCAGCGACGCCTCGGCGACGATCACGACGCCGACCTGCAGGCTGGCGAACACGACCACGGACGACATCACGTGCGGGGCGATGCGGCGCAGCATCACGAACCAGCCGCTGGCCCCGGCCGAGAGCGAGGCCAGCACGTACTCCCGGTTGCGCAGGCTCAGCACCTCACCGCGCACGAGCCGCGCGTACAGCGCCCAGCTGGACAGGCCGAGGGCGACGATGATGCTCCCCAGCCCCGGACCCAGAGCGATCCGCAGCACCAGCGCCATGAGGAAGAACGGCATGACGATGGTGACGTCGACCGCGCGCATGATCACGATGTCGAGCCAGCCGCGGTAG
>JBASAE010000661.1:0-8817 GCA_049654285.1 Microbacterium sp. | reverse complement strand
GCCGTCCTTCGGCTCCGAGAGCCCCGAGCCGAGCATGTTCGACTGCGAGTACGCGATCCCGAGCTGGCGGACGCCGAAGCCGTAGAGCATGTCGATGCGATCCAGCTCGTTCTCGATCATGGTCGAGCATTCGAAACCGGCGATCAGCGCCACCCGGCCGTCCGCCTTGGCCTGCGCGATGTCGTCGACCGTCGTCGCGAGGCGCACGTAGTCCTGCTTCGCCAGATCGGCGAGGCGGAAGCCGAGGGCGTAGATCATGTCGTCCCACTTCCAGCCGTGCTGGCTGGTGACGCAGGATGCGCCGGCCATGAAGTTGTCGATCACCCCGGTCAGGCCGGACCGGGCGAGGCCCTCGTACCCGGTGCGCTGACGACCGGTGCGGTTGTACCGGCGGATCTCGTCGCCGTCCTCCGGCAGGACGATGGCGTGCTCGTGCAGCGACAGCACGATGTTGTCGGCCATGAGCCGGAGCACGCGCGCGTGCTGCTCCTGGTCCAGGTCGATGACGTAGGCGGGGACGCGACCGATCTGCGGCGCGAGCCGGAAGTCCGTGTAGTCCTTCCCCGCCTCCAGGTACTCGTAGGCCTGGTACCCGCTGTACGTGGACGCGGGGGCGGACGGAAGAATCGATCCTGCGTTGTTCGGCATCAGGGTCTCCTTCAGAGTTGCGGGTGATCGGCGAGCGGGAAGTGACACGCGACATCGCGCGTCGACGACGTGGGGTGGAGCACAGGCTCCTCCGTGGCGCAGCGCTCCTGTGCGAGCCAGCAGCGGGTGCGGAAGCGGCACCCGCTCGGCGGGTCCACCGGGCTCGGCGGGTCTCCCGCGAGCAGTCGCCGCCGCGATGATCCTCGGAGCGACGGGTCGGGGATCGGCACCGCGGAAAGCAGGGCCGACGTGTAGGGGTGCGCGGGCGTGTCGTACACCTCGCCGCGCTCACCCAGCTCCGCGAACCTCCCGAGGTACATCACGCCGATGCGGTCCGAGATGTGGCGGACGACCGAGAGGTCGTGCGCGATGAACACGTAGGAGAGCCCGAGCTCGCGCTGCAGCCGCTGCAGGAGGTTCACGACCTGCGCCTGCACCGAGACGTCCAGCGCGGACACCGGCTCATCGCACACGATGACCTCGGGCTCCAGGGCGAGGGCCCGGGCGATGCCGATGCGCTGCCGCTGACCGCCCGAGAACTGGAAGGGATAGCGGTCCAGGTGATCCGGATTGAGCCCCACCATCTCGGCCAGCTCGCCGACCCGTGCCGTGCGCCGCGGGCGCGGCACGACATCGGGATGGATCTGGAAGGCCTGCATGAGCGTCTCCCGCACCGTACGGCGCGGGTTGAGCGAGGAGTACGGGTCCTGCAGGACGATCTGGATGCGGCGACGCATGTCGTCGCGCTCCCGGCCGCGCATCCGGTGCAGGTCGGCGCCGCGGAACCGGACGGCCCCGGAGGTGGGACTCTCGAGCCCCACGAGCGTGCGGGCCAGCGTCGACTTGCCGCATCCGGACTCCCCGACGATGCCGAGGGTCTCGCCCTTGGCGAGGTCGAACGTCACGCCATCGAGGGCGCGGACGGACGGGGCCTCCTTGCCGAGACGGAACCCGCGGACCGGGAAGTGCTTCGTCAGCCGGTCCACGCTGAGGACGGTGTCAGGCAGCACCCCGGACCACCTCCTCGCGTCGGTGGCAGGCGGAGACGCGCGCTGAGCCGGACAGCGCCGGCAGCAGTTCGGGGCGCTCGGCGGCGCACAGCTCGACCGGGATGTCGCAGCGGGTGCGGAACGCGCAGCCCGTGCCGAGACGCAGCAGGTTCGGCGGCGCCCCGGGGATGGCCCACAACTCGTCGTCCTCGCGATCGGGCCTCGGCATCGAGCGCAGCAGTCCCCGCGTGTAGGGGTGCGCGGGCCGTTCGAACAGCTCGTCGATCGTCCCGCGCTCGACGATGCGCCCCGCGTACATGACCGCGACGTCGTCGGCGACCTCGGCCACGACGCCGAGATCGTGGGTGATCAGCACGAGCGCCATTCCGGTCTCCTCCTGGAGCTGGACGAGCAGTTCCATGATCTGGGCCTGCACGGTGACGTCGAGCGCCGTCGTCGGCTCGTCGGCGATGAGGACGACGGGGTCGAGGGCGATCGCGAGCGCGATCATGATGCGCTGGCGCATGCCGCCCGAGAACTGGTGCGGATAGTCCTTCGCCCGCTGTGCGGGCGCGGGGATGCGCACCTTCGCCATGAGCTCGACCGCTCGGTCCCAGGCCGCTCTGCGGGTCATCCCGCGGCGCACGCGCAGCAGCTCGGCGATCTGCCCGCCGACGGTGTAGACGGGGTTGAGCGCGGAGAGCGAGTCCTGGAAGACCATCGCGATGCCGTCGCCGAGGATCGCCCGGCGACGCTCCTCGGTCAGGGAGAGGATGTCCGCGCCCTGGAAGAGGATCTCACCGCCCGTGATGTGTCCGGGAGGCGTGTCGATGAGGCCCATGACGGTCTGCGCCGTGACGGACTTGCCCGATCCCGATTCGCCGAGCACGGCGAGGGTGCGGCGGGCGTGCACGTCGAACGACACGTCCTGCACCGCGGGGACGACGCCCTCCGAGGTGTGGAACTCGACGCTGACGTTCCTCAGGCTCAGGACCGGTCCGGTCATGGCGTCACCCCGGCGGCGGCGAGGAACTCGCGCACGATGCGCTGGAACTTCTCCGGCTCTTCGAGCTGCGGCGAGTGGCCGGACTCCTCGAAGATCTCCAGTCGCGCACCGGGGATGCCGTCGGCGATCGCCTGCGCCGCCGGCACCGGCGTCCGCCAGTCGTGACGGCCCACGACGACCAGCGTCGGGCAGGAGATCTCGCCGAGCCGGGCCGTGAGGTCGTAGGCCGGCATGTTCACGCCGAAGGCGGCGTTGTGCGTCGCGTAGTGATAGGTGGTCGCCTGCGCCTTGCGTTCGGTCGCCTCCGGGTCGTAGGAGTGGTCGTAGAGCGGGAGGATGCCGCGCCAGTAGCGCTCGAACTCCGTGTTGTCGGCGAAGTGCCCGGTCCCGATGCGGGAGATCGTCCACTCGTCGATCGTGACGCGATCCGTGCTGCGGGCGCGTTCGACGGCGAGGTGGTCGTAGTCCGTGTTGGCGGCCGTGTCGCGGAGGATCAGGGCGGCGACCCGATCCGGGTGGGCCAGGGTGTACTCCATCGCGAGGAATCCGCCGTAGGAGCCGCCCGCCATCACGATCCGCTCGGCGCCGACGTGCTCCCGGATCGCCTCGATGTCGGCGACCCATTGCGCGTGACTGTACGGGGGGACGTCGGCGGACTCGCCCGAGCCGCGCGCGTCGAAGGTCACGACGCGCAGCACATCGGAGAACGGCCCGAAGGCGCGGATCGGCTCGGCGCGCGAGCCCAGGCCCGGGGCCCCGTGGTGCACGATCATGGTCGGCTCGTTCTGCTCGCCGAGGATCTCGAGCTTCAGCTGCGCGTCGCCTACGGTGTGGAAGTACGAACTCATGCCGGGATCACATTCTCTTCGAGGGTGCGTGGGTAGGACGTCAGCCGTTCGGGCCCGTCGGCGGTGACGAGCACCGAGTCCGAGATGCGATAGCCCGCGTGACCGGGCACGTAGACACCGGGCTCGCTCGAGAGGATCATGCCGGGCTGCAGCACGGTGGGGTCGCCGTCCTCGACCCAGGGCGCCTCGTGCTGGGCGATCCCGATGCCATGTCCCTGACGATGGCGGATGAACTCCCCGAGGCCGGCGGACCGGATGACGTCCAGGCACTCCGCGTTCACGTCCGCGCACCGGCGTCCGGCGATCATCGCCCGGGTGCCGACCTCCTGCGCGGTCCGGACGACGTCGAAGAGGCGGCGCTGCTGATCGGTCGGCTCCCCGATGACGAAGGTCCGCTCGCTCTCGACGAACCTGCTCGCGACCGCAGCGCCGAGCGAGAGGATCAGCGTGTCGCCGACCTCCAGCCGCCGGCTGGACGGGAGCCCGTGCGGCCGGGCCGAGTTCGGCCCCGCGTAGACGAGCCCGCCCGCGAGCTTCGTCGTGTAGATCACGGTGCGGTACTGCTCGTACATCCGGTCGGTGCCGAAGGCGATGACGTGCCGCGCGAGGTCGCTCTCCGTCGGCAGCTCGCCGCCGGATGCGAGCGCGTCCTCGATCAGCCGGCGCCCCGCGTGCAGCATCCGGTCGCAGACGTCCGCCGCCTGGCGGTGGAACGCGATCTCCTCGGGCTCCTTGACCAGCCGCAGCTCCGCGACGATCGGGCTCACCACGAGCGTCGTGTCCGGGAGCGCCGCCCCGAGCCGGTCGCGGGCGGCGACGGAGATCCCGCCGCTCACGCCCACGCGCGCATGCGGCGTCCCTTCGGCGCGGAGCCCGCGGGCGAAGTGCTCCTCCGGGGAGACGACGCCCGGGTACTCGAAGTAGGTGCGCACCGGGGCGTGGACGTCCTGGGCCTCGGCGTACTCCGCGTCGAGCTCCGGCATCAGCACGAAGCGCGACCCGTCGGCGCCGAACCAGAGGTACACCGGCCGTTCGGTGACGGCGTAGAAGAAGCCGATGAGGTAGGCCACGTCGCCGGGGACCGTCGCGATCAGACCGTCGAGCCCGTCCTCGGCGAGGCGGCGTCGGACGCGCTCGTGCACCCGGGAGTAGAAGTCGTCGGGGAGTCTCATGTCATGCGCTCCTCAGCCGCGGATCTCGCGAGTCGTTGTACCGGATGCCGGCGATCGTCGCCGCGAGGACGAGGGCGAGGATCGCGAGGGAGGGGAACAGCGTCTGCCACCACGCGGTCGCGAGCACGCCGGAGCGCTGTGCGTTCAGCAGGATCCTGCCCCACGACCAGGTGCCGGGGTCGCCCATGCCGAGGAAGCTCAGGCCCGCTTCCGAGATCACCGCGCGCGCCGCCTGCAGCAGCACGCTCACGATGACGAGCGGCATCACCGCGGGCAGCACCTCGGTGGAGAGGATGCGGATCGGCCCCGCGCCGAGCACGCGGGCGCCGTCGATGTACGGCATCGAGGAGACGACGAGCGCGTTGGACCGGATGAGCCGCGCCACCTCCGCCCAGCTCAGCACGCCGATGACGACGATCAGGGTGACCACGCTCGGCCCGGCGAGCGCCGTCACGAGGATCATGAGCGGCAGCATCGGCAGCGAGAGCATGACGTCCGTGAGCGTCGTGACGATCGGATCGAGCCGTCGGATGTACGCGCCCAGCAGGCCCATCGCCGTCCCGATCACGATGGCGATGAGGGATGCCGCAGCGCCGACGAGCATCGAGATGCGCGTCCCCCAGACCACCTGCGCGAAGACGTCCTGTCCGAGGTCGTCGGTGCCGAACCAGTGCGCGCCCGACGGGGGCTGCAGGATGTCGGTGCCGAGCCCGGACGGGCGTTCGAGGAGCATCGGACCGAAGATCGCGGTGAGGGCGAAGACCACGAGCGTGCCGAGCGAGATCCATCCGGAGGCCCCCGAGAAGAACCCGCCCGAGCGCTTGCGACGGGTCTTCGTCAGTGCGCCGAGGGTCGTCGATGCGGAGGTGTGCGTGGTCATGTGCGGATCCTGGGGTTGAGAACCATGGCGATCATGTCGGTGATCAGGTTCGCCAGCACGACCGTGACGGCGAGCATGACGAAGGCGCCCTGCAGCATCGGATAGTCGAGCTGCTGCACGGACTCGTAGATGAGGCGCCCGACGCCCGGGTAGGCGAAGATCGTCTCGGTGAGGACCGCGCCGCCCACGAGCGTGCCGAGCTGAAGGCCCATGAGCGTGATGGCGGGGATGATCGCGTTGCGGAGCGCGTGACGCCAGACCGTGCGCCGGGGGGCGTAGCCGCGGGACCGGGCGCTCTTGATGTAGTCCTCCCCCAGCACCTCGAGCATGTTCGTGCGGAGCGTCAGCGCGTAGGGCCCGACCTGGACGAGCACGAGGGAGAAGAGCGGCAGCGCGAGGTGATGGAACAGGCTGAGGTACGCCGCGACCCCTCGGGTGTCCGGGTCGATGGCCCCGCCGATGGGGAAGAGGCGGAGGTTCGCCGCGAACACGACGAGCAGCAGGATCGCGACGCTCGGCACGAACAGCGCGTTGCTCGTGACGCCGGCGAACTGGACGAACCGGTCGACCGCCTTGCCGCGTCCGACGGCCGCGTAGACCCCGAGAGGGATGCCGATGAGGACCGTCAGCACGAAGGCGGAGCCTGCCAGGAGCAGCGTCCACGGCAGGCGCTGGAGCAGGATGTCGAGCACGGGGGTCAGCTGACGGAACGAGACGCCGAGGTTCCCCGTCAGCAGCTCGCCGAGATACAGGCCGTACTGCACGAGCAGCGGCTTGTCGAGGCCGTACTGCTCGCGCAGCGCCTGCTGCATCTCGGGGGTCATGTCCCCCTCCACGACGAGGAGGGTCGGATCGGCCGGAAGCAGCCGAAGCAGGAAGAACGTGATGGTGACGGCGATCCAGATCGTCAGCACGGCACGGAACGCCTTCTTCAGGATGTACAGCAGCACAGGACTCTCCTCCCCTCCTCGTCGTGGTGGATGTGACTTACTTGGCCGGGACGACCTGGGCGAGCGAGTAGCCGGTGACCATGCCGAGCAGGTCGCTCGGCGACGGGTCGAAGCCGGTGAACCGGTCGCCACGGTACGCGAAACGGAAGGTCTCGACGTACAGCGGGGTGAGCAGGGCCTGGTCGGCGACGTACGCGTCGATCGCCTGGATCTTCTTCACCCGCTCGGCCTGATCGATCGTGACCGCGGCATCGTTGACCATCTCGTCCAGCTTGGGGTCGCTGACGTGGTTGTAGTTGATGCCACCCGGGTCGGACGACAGGTAGGTGCTGCGGAGCTGATCCATGGGGTTGTCGAAGACGCCCCACTGCGACAGGTCGATCTGGTACTCGCCGCTCTTGGTGCGCGCCAGGAAGGTGTTGCGCTCCAGGCAGGCGACCTTGAGGTCGATGCCGGCCTTCTTCGCGTCCTCGCTGACGACCTCCGCGACACGGGTCAGGTTGGCGTTCGACTGGTCGCAGAGGATCTCCAGGCTGAGGCCGTCCAGCATGCCGTCACCGTCGGCGTCGGCATAGCCGGCGTCCTTGAGCAGCGCGTTCGCCGCCTCGGGGTCGAAGGGGTACGGCTTCACCTTGGGGTTGTCGTACTCGGCGAAGATCGGGGAGATCGGCCCCGCCATCTGCTGGCCGTCGCCCTGCAGGATCGTCGAGATGATCGACTTGGTGTCGAACACCATCGACAGCGCCTGACGGACCTCCTTCTTGGCGAGCGTCTCGTTCGTGACGTTGTAGGTCGCGTGCGCGAACCCGAGCGCTCCGACCTCCTCCATCGCGATGTTCGAGTCCGACTTCAGCGACGCCACCGCCGACGCGGGGACCGGCGTCGCCATGAGGTCGATGTCGCCGTTCTTGAGCGCGAGGATCATCGTGTTGACGTCGGGGTAGATGACGTACTCCACGGTGCCGACCGCCGCGCCGCCCTCGGGAGCGTAGGGGTAGCTGGGGTTCGCCTTCATGACGTAGCGCTGGCCGCGGGTCATGGAGTCGAGGACGTAGGCGCCGCCGCCGACCCAGTCGGTGTCGTTGGCGAAGTTCGCGATGTCGTCGACCTGCGAGAAGATGTGCTCGGGGACGATGCGCATCCAGAAGCCGACGCCCTCCGCGAAGGGCGCGTACGGCTCGGACAGGTGGAAGACGACCGTCGTGTCGTCCGGGGCGTCGATCGACTCGACCCAGGTGAGCTTCGCCGCGACGTTTCCGAGCTTGTGCTCCATGATCGCCTCGGCCGTGAACTTCACGTCCGCGGCGATGACGGGCTTGCCGTCCGTCCAGGTGAAGTCGTCACGGAGGTGGAAGGTGACGGTCTTGCCGTCGTCGGTGATGTCGTAGCCCTCCGCCAGCTCGGGGACCTTCTTGGCATCGCCGTCGATGCGCAGCAGCTCCGGGTACATCGCGTTCAGGATCCAGCTGTCCGTCTTCGACAGCGAGCCCAGCGGGTTGAAGTTCGCGACGTCCGTCGTGGTGCCGATGCGCAGCGTCGACGCCCCGGCGGTCGCCCCCTCGGATGCCGACGGTGATTTCGTGGGCTGATCCTCGTTCAGCCCGCAGCCGCTCAGGGCGAGCACGGCCGCCGCGATCAGAGCGACCGCGGCCAGGCCTTTCCGCTTTCTCATGTGTTACCAGACCTCTCTCAGTACTCGAAGGATGTTCGTCCCGGTGACCTTGCGGATGTCCTCGTCGCTGTACCCGTTTTTGACGAGCCAGCCGACGATGTTGGTGAAGTTCTCCGCGGGGTTCTCCACGCCTGCCACGTAGGGCACCCGGGGATGCTCGACGTGGCCGTGTGCCTGGTTGATGGTCAGGTGGCCGGAGAAGGAATCGTGGAGACCGACGTGGTCTCCGAAGTTCGTGTCGGGCCCGAAGGCGACGTGCTCGATGCCGACCAGGTCGACACAGTACTCGAAGTGGTCCATGACCGACTCGAGGGAGTGGTGCGGGTGGGCTTCGGAGAGCGTCGTGTGCGGGGCGGCCTCGATGCCGATCACCCCGCCGCGCTCCGCGCACGCCTGGATGACCTCGTCGGGCTTCATCCGGTTGGTCGGCCAGACGCTGCGTGCCCCCGCATGCGTGATGAAGACCGGCACCGCCGACTCGTGGATCACGTCCATGCTGGTCCGGTCGGACGAGTGCGAGATGTCGATCGCCATCCCGAGCTTGTTCATGCGCTCGACGGCGCGACGGCCGAAGTTCGTGATGCCGCCGTCCTGCGGCTCTGCGAGGCCCGAGCCCAGCTGGTTGGCCATCGAGTAGGCGATGCCGATCTGG
>JBASAE010000660.1:0-8309 GCA_049654285.1 Microbacterium sp. | reverse complement strand
CAGCGCGCCCAAGGCGCCGGCGAGCACGTCACCGGCGCCCGCCACCGCCAGCCAGCCCGGCGCGTTCGTCACCGATCGCACCTCGCCGTCGGCATCGGCGACGATCGTCTGCGCACCCTTCAGCAGCACCGTGCTGTTCAGGCGCGACGCCACCTCGACGGCCTGTGCGGCCCGCTCCTCGGCATCCCGCGGCGCCGTGGCATCCATCGCCAGGCCCTCGCGCAGTCGGGCGAACTCGCCCGCGTGTGGGGTGAGCACCGTCGCCGTCCGTGCGAGCGGTGCGAGATCCAGCGCACCGGCGTCGATGACGATCACGGGGGCGCCGCGCGTGATGATGCCCTTCAGGGCGATGGTCTCCTCCAACGAGCGCTGCTCCGCATCGATGCCCGACCCGACCACCCATGCACCGACCGTCCCCCCGGCGCCGATCACGGTCTCGGGGCGCCGCGCCAGCACGGCCGCTGCAGCGGGACCGTCGTAGCGCACGAACCCGCATCCCGCGCGCCAGGCCCCTTCGACGCCGAGGACCGCCGCACCCGGGTACCGCTCGGACCCGGTGCGCAGCGCGACGACCCCGCGGGAACGCTTGTCGTCATCCGCGCCCGGCACCCGCAGGAAGCGCACGGTGTCGGATCCGGACCATTCCCGCAGCATGTCTCAAGGCTAGTCGTCCCTGCGTTCCGGTTCGGAGCCCACGCGTACGGCGCGGTATCCCCTCCCCGAGGAAAGAGAGGACAAATTTTTCCACGCTATTTACGTTCATGCTATTGACGTAAAGATCGGATTCGTCGAAGCTGGTACTCGACACGGCAACGTGCCCCTCAAGCTAGGAGACAACATGGTCAGCTTCGGAACGCATCGGACAGTGCGAAACGCCCTCGCCGCCCTCGCGCTCGTCGGACTCGCGATCGGTGCCGCCGGATGCGCGGCCGACACCGCTCCGAGTACCGGCGAGCCGACGGCGAGCGCGGATGTGCTGCGCATCGGCTACCAGTCGGCATCGGACTACGGGCTCTTCTACCTCGCCCAGGAAGAAGGATGGTTCGAGAAGGCAGGGCTCAAGGTCGAGCTGTCCCTCTTCGACAGCGGCGACGCACAGATCGAAGCCCTCGCGGGCGGCAGCATCGACGTCACCCTGCAGGGCGCCCAACCGCCGTTGCTGGCCATGCAGCGCGGCACGGCCGACATCCGCCTGCTGGGTCCCATCGCCGACTCGGCCGGGCTGTTCAGCATCGTCGCCAGCTCCGACATCCACTCGGTGAAGGACCTCAAGGGCAAGAAGGTCGCCGTCACCGCGGGGACCGCGTATGACTTCTACCTCGACAACGTCCTCGAGAAGTTCGGGATGGCCGCCGACTCCGTCCAGAAGATCGACCTGCAGCCTCTCGACGGTCAGGGCTCCTTCCTCTCCCAGCAGGTCGACGCGGTCGTCCCGCTGGCGACGAGCCGCTATCTGATCCTCGACAAGGTGCCCGATGCCAACGTCATCTTCGCGTCCGGCGACTTCGAGAAGGATCCCAACCCGTCGACGTTCTCCCTGTACGACCTCATGGTGACGACGTCGCAGGTCACCGACGCGAAGGCAGACGCGCTGCAGAAGCTCGTCGACGTCTTCTACGGCACGGTGATCCCGTACGTCCAGGATGCGAAGAACCACGACGAACTGGTGAAGAAGCTCTACGACTGGCAGGCCAACGTCCTGAAGGCGCCCACCTCCGAGAAGGACGTCGCCGCCCAGATCGACAGCTACGGCTTCTACGACGTCGAGCGCGCCAAGAAGGCGATGAGCAGCGGCGAGTTCACGGAGCAGATCACCGCGCAGGCGAACTTCCTCGTCAGCACCGGCAAGCTGCCCTCGCTCCCGGCGATCACGGACATGACCGACACTCCGTTCATCTCGCAGATGAAGTGACGGCGACCGTTCTGATGTCCTCCTCCACCCCTGTCGAGACCACTGAGGCGCTGGCCACACCGGCGGCCGACGCCCCGGTCCTGCCCGACGGCCGCCGGATCGAGCGTCGGCGACGCGTGCTCTACGGTGCCATCAGCATCCTCACCGTGCTCGCGATCTACACGCTGTTCACCCTGCGTCCGGACAACAACCCGGCGATCACCCCGACTCCGCTCGACGTGGTCGAGGCGCTGTGGAACGGGTTCGCGAGCGGCGCCATCCCGACCGCCATCCTGGCCAGCCTGCAGCGCATCGGCCTCGGGTTCCTGATCGGCGCGGGCGGCGGCGTCGTCCTGGGAAGCCTCATCGGCTGGTTCAAGCCGGTGGAGTACTTCCTCGACCCGCTCGTCGAGGCCATCCGCCCCATCCCGCCGTTGGCCTACATCCCGCTGATCCTGATCTGGTTCGGCATCGAAGAGACCAGCCGCGTCATCGTCCTGACCCTGGCCTGCTTCGTCACCTGCATCGTCAACGTGATCGCGGGGATGAAGGAGGTGCCCCAGGTGTACGTCGATGCGGCGCGCACGCTCGGCGCGTCGCAGATGCACATCTTCCGCACCGTCGCGATCCCGGCCGCCCTCCCGTTCATCTTCACGGGGCTGCGGATCGCGTCTGCTGCGGCGTGGACCACGCTTGTCGCCGCCGAGCTGCTCGCGGCGCAGGACGGCTTGGGATTCATGCTGCAGCAGGGGCGGCGCTACTTCCTCACCGATCAGGTGATGGCGGTCATCGTCGTGATCGGCGTGCTCGCCTTCATCATCGATCGGATCTTCCGAATCATCCAGCTTCGTCTCACTTCCTGGTCGGAGGCCTCCCGATGACCCTCATCGCCCAGCAATCGCCGGATCTCCGTGTGAACGGCGTCAGCCAGTACTTCCGCCGTCGCGGCGGCGACACGATGCAGGCGCTGGATGACATCTCGCTCTCGATCGAGCCGGGGACGTTCGTCTCCCTGGTGGGCGCGTCGGGGTGCGGCAAGTCGACCCTGCTGAAGATCATGGCGGGTCTGGTGCAGCCCACCACCGGCACGGTGACCCTCGGCGGCGAGGTGCTCGACGCCCCGGGGGCCGAGCGCGGGATGGTCTTCCAGCAGGATGCCGTCTTCCCCTGGCTCTCGGTGCTCGACAACATCGCCTACGGCCCGCGCGGGCGCGGCGTGTCCCGCGCCGAGAGCCGTGCGGCAGCGCTCCGATGGGCGGCGCTCGTCGGGCTCACCGGGTTCGAGGACGCCATGCCCAAAGAGCTGTCCGGCGGAATGCGCAAGCGGGTCGACATCGCCCGGGTCTACGCCAACGAGCCCGAGATCCTGATGATGGACGAGCCGTTCGGCGCGCTCGACGCCCAGACCAAGGAGCGCATGCAGCGCGAGCTCTTGGAGTTGTGGGAGCAGGATCGCCGCACCGTGGTCTTCGTCACGCACGATCTCGACGAAGCGGTCTACCTCTCGGATCAGATCGTCGTGATGTCGGCCCGACCGGGCCGCATCAAGGAGATCGTCGACGTCGACCTTCCCCGCCCCCGCTCCGACGAGCTTCGCATGAGCCAGCCGTTCCAGGAGACGAAGCGCCGGCTCTACCAGCTCATCGACCACTGACCCTATCCCCCCCGAAGGAGTCCGCCATGTCCTCTCTCTCCACACCCCTCCGGCTGGGAATCGTCGGCGCCGGCCTCCGCGGACAGATGTTCGGGCACGCCGTGCAGGGCATGCCCGGCGTCGAGATCGTCGGCGCGTGCGATCCGTCCGACGGGCCGCGCAGCGGCTTCGCCCGCGCGTTCGGCACCCCGGAGTTCTCGGACCACCGCGACCTGCTCGCGGCGGGCATCGACGCGGCGATCGTCGCCACCCCGGATTTCGCCCACCGCACGCCCGCGGTCGATCTGGCGTCGGCCGGTGTGCACCTGCTCGTCGAGAAGCCGCTCGCCACCACGGTCGCCGATGCGGAGGACATCGTGCAGGCCGTCCGCTCCGGCGGAGCACAGGGCTTCGTCGGCTTCGAGAACCGCTGGGCCAACACCTTCAGCGCTCTCGCCGCCCGGTCGCACAACGGCGACTTCGGCCGCCTGCGCTCACTCTCGCTGCGTCTGAACAACAGTCGAAGCGTCCCGCTGCGGATGCTCAGCTGGGCGGAGCGCTCGACACCGGCCTGGTTCCTCATGCCGCATGCGCTCGACATGGCGCTGTGGTTGAGCGGCCAGGAGGTGGCCTCGGTCACGGCGCGAGCGACCCGGGGCGTTCTCGACGGCCTGGGGGTGCACACCTACGACACCGTGCACGCCCTGCTCACCCTGCGCGACGGGGCGATCGTGTCGCTGGAGTCGACGTGGGCGCTGCCCGACGACCTTCCCAGCATCGTCGACTACAAGGTGCACCTGGTCGGCGAGAAGGCGCGCGCGACCGTGGACCACGAGGATCAGATGATGCGGATCGACCTCGACCGCCATTCGCTCCCCCGCACGCTCGGCTCGCACCGAGCGGGGGCCGACCAAGGCCCCGCTCCGTGGATGGCGCGGTCGTTCGTTCGACGCCTGCAGGGCCTGGACGAGGACCTCCCGACGGTCGAGCACGGCCTCGTCGTCACCCGGGTCATCGCCGCCATCCATGAGTCCGCTGAGGACGGATCGACCATCGCGCTGTGAGCGGGCTGCTTCTGGACGTCGTCGCCACCACCGTCGAGGACGTCCAGGCCTGCCACGCCGGAGGAGCAGACTGCGTCGAGCTCGCCGTGGACCTGGACTCCTTGGGCCGCACACCGCCCCTTGAGCTCGTCGGCGCGGCCTGCAGCGTCTCCGACATCGAGATCAGAGTCATGCTGCGATCCGGCCCGGGCCCGCTCTCCGCCCGTGCACTGGACGAACAGCTCGATGTCGCCCGACGCATCGCATCGCTGCCCGTCGGCGGCCTCGTCTTCGGCTTCCTGACCCCCGAAGGGCTCCTGGACCTCGTGACCGCGCGAGCGGTCGCCGAGGCGATCGCTCCGCTGCCGTGGACCCTGCACCGCGCCTTCGACCAGGCCGGGTGCCCGGGACTGGACGATCTCGAGTCGTTCGGCCTCGACAGGGTGCTCAGCGCAGGCGGACCCGGCTCTCTCGACGACCATCGTGCGGCCACCGAGCGCCGAGCAGCCGTCGGGCTCCTCCCCCGGCGAATGATCGCAGCGGGCCGGGCACGCCTCGATCATGTCCGCTGGGCGACCGAGCTGGGGATGGCGGGCATCCATGTCGGCGACGCCGTACGCGACTCCTGGACGACCCCCGTCGATCCCCGAAGAGTCGAAGCGTTCCGGCTCGCGATCGACCGCCTCTGATCCGCGCGGACCGCGCCGGAGACGCTATCCCAGGGCGGACTCCACGGCCGTCTCCGGGCGGATCCGCTGCTCCACGGGGATGTCCTGCATCATCGCCATCCACTGTGCGAATCGGTCTCCGCGTGCTACGAGCTCGGAGTAGAGGCGGAGACGCAGTTCGCGTGCGATCGCCGCATACGCGGGGACGTCGACGACGTTGAGCAGCTCGTCCGGGTCGGCGGTCAGATCGTAGAGCTCGTCCCGTCCCTCGGGGTTGACGACCAGCTTGTGGCCTGCCGTCCGGATCATCCGCTGCGCGTACGGGAAATGGTGCCCGTGGAACTCGCAGACGACGCAATCCCGTCCGAGCTCGTCCTCATCCCCCGCCACGAGCCCCATCAGGCTCGTGCCGCGCACGTCGGGAAGCGTCGCGCCTGTCAGATCGAGGATGCTGCTCGTGAAGTCGAGGAGAGTGATGAACTCGGAGCTGCGCTGTTCGGGACGCGCACCGGGCGCGACCACCATCCCTGGGATCCGGTAGATGTCCTCATACATCGCGGGGCCCTTGTCGTTCAGACGGTGGGCGCCGGTGAACTCGCCGTGGTCCGCGGTGAAGAACACGGCGGTGTCCTGGGTCAGCCCCCGCTCCTCCAGACGATCCAGGATGACTCCGATGAAGTGGTCGATCATCGACACGTAGCCCCAGTACGCAGCCGTCAGCACCCGCCACTGCTCCTCATCGAGCCGGGAAGCGCCCCAGTAGTCGCTGTAGGTGCGCTGCACCTCGGGCTTCCCCGCGAAGCTCTCCGCCATCGAGCGGGGCAGATGCACCTCGTCCGGAGAATACCGGCGATACCATTCCTCCGGCAGCAGATAGGGCAGGTGGGGGCCGAAGAAGTTGCATGCGAGGTAGAAGGGGGTGCCTGCGTCGGCCGTCGCGGCGAACTCGTCGAGCTTCTCGAGCGCGAGGTCGGTGAGGAAGGCCTCGAAGGTCGCCTCCGCAGGCTGATCGACGATGCCCGCGAGCAGGTGGCCCTCGGATCCGTCGGGCAGCGTGGTGCGGATCGCCTCGCGCACCGTCGGCTGTGGAAACCCCTTGGACGCGAGCCACTCCTGGTACTCCGGCTGCTGGTAGTTGTTCAGCGCGCCCGGGATGTGGATGCCCTCGAAGCCGTGCTCCGATGGCCCGCGATGCCTGCCGACGTGCCACTTGCCGACATGCCCCAGGCGGTAGCCCTCGGCGGAGAGCGCATCGGCGAGTGTCTGCACGCCGTCCGGGAGCTCTTCACGGTGGCCGGAGTTCCACTCGTAGTTGCTCAGCAGCCCGTGCTCGAAGGGATGCCGGCCGGTCAGCAGGCTCGCTCGCGCCGGGGTGCAGATGGCGGTCGGGGTGTATGCCGCGTCGAAGACCGTGCCCCGCGCGGCGAGCGCGTCGAGCCTCGGGGTGGTCCCGTGCCGGTTTCCATAGGCTCCGATCGTGTCGACTCTGTGCTGATCCGTCATCAGGAAGAGGATGTTCGGTCTGCGGTGATGTGTCATGGTCTCCGGCGTCCCTTCTCTTCCTCGAGGCTAGGAGTCGGCGACAAAACTGTCAATAGCTTTTACATAAATAGCTGTGGCATTAACTGCGACCTCTGCGATAATCCCTACATGGCTGCCCTCCCGCACTCGGACGCTCCGCAGGTCGACGGAACGGTCGACCTGCGCCGTATCCGCCTGGCGAACGAAGCACGGGTGCTGCGCCAGCTCGCCGACAACGGCGGCCTCACCCGCCGGCAACTGGCCGAGGCGACCGGTCTGTCCCGCACCACGATCTCCGCGATTGTGCGCGATCTGGCAGCCGAAGGCGGCCTGGTCTCCGGCGGCCACGTCGTCAGCGACGCCCCCGAGCGGGGCCGTCCGGTCGAGATCATCCGCCTCAGCCCCCACGGCGGCCTCGTCATCGGCTGCGAGTTCGGGCGAGGGCATGTCGCGGTCGCCATCGCCAATTACGCGCACGAGGTCGTCGCCAGCGCGCAGCGCGATCTCCCTCGTTCCGCTCCCCTCATCGAGAGCCCCGACCTCGTCGACCTCCGCATCGAGGCGATGGTGGAGCTGCTGCGCAGCACCGCGGCGAACGCGGGGATGACGTTCGCCCATGCCCGCGGGCTCGGCGTCGCGATCAGCGGGCTGCACCCACACGCCGAGAACGGCTCTCCGCTGGTCGAATCTCTGATCGAACGACTGGTCGAGGCGCTGGACCTCTCCGGCATCGAGTCGCACTGGGACAACAACCTGCGCCTGGCCGCTCGCGCGGAAGCCCGTCTGCACCCGTCCGATGAATCGGACAATCTCATGTACATCGCCCTCTCCCACGGCGTCGGGTCGGGGATGACCGTCGACGGATCCTCGCTGGCCGGCGCAGGGTCGGCGGGAGAGTTCGGCCATGTCGTCGTCCGCCCTGACGGACGCCGGTGCGAATGCGGGCTGCACGGCTGCGTGGAGAGATACCTCTCCGTGGACGCGATCCTGGACGATGCACGCAGCGCAGACCCGTCCGTCACCGATCTGGGAGTCCTCGCTGCGAAGCGCGGCACGCCCACGATCGCCCGCCTCATCGCGGAACGAGGGCGCCTGCTCGGACAGGCCGTCAGCGTCGTCCGAGCCGTCGTCGACCCGACGGTCGTCGTGCTCGGCGGGGACCTCACCGTCATCGGCGACCCGCTCATCGCCGCGGCTCGGGAGTACCTCTCGACACAGCACATCGGCACCGCACGGTTCCGGCTCGAGCCCGCACGGCTGGCCCGCGCGGCGGCCGCGATCGGAGCGGTCTACCTCGCCCTCGAGGAGCAGCCGATCCGCTGAGCGCCGATGGGCGCCCGCGCACCGGGCAGGGGCCCCGGACCGGGCCCCTGCGACCCGGACGCGATCTCAGCGCCCGTGTCCCCGGCGGGTGGCGTCCTGCACCTCGCCGACGAGCTCCTCGATGATGTCCTCCAGGAACAGCACGCCGCAGGTCTCGCCCCGCGCGTCCCGCACCCGGGCCAGGTGCCGTCCGCCGCGGCGCATCGCGGTGAGCGCGTCCTCGAGGTCGG
>JBASAE010000659.1:0-4900 GCA_049654285.1 Microbacterium sp. | reverse complement strand
ATCTCTAGGTCATAACTCAGATGGCTCTCATGATCGCAATCGGTGACGGAGTGTGACCAGGTCATGCCCAGAGCGCGCTGATGCTGTGGGTGTTCAAGGCTGGATGGAGGGCTGATCGCTTGACTGGAAAAAAATGACCGCTGATATCGATAGCATGAACCCCAGATCAAGACGTTACTCATCCATAGGCCCTCCCCCCGCGCGTGTCGGATCATCGTCTCTGGAGTGACCCCCTGGGTGGGAATACTGTAGTGTGAGCAGCCGCCACCATGAAGGTGCGGATCTCCCGAGTAATAGCCATGCGCTGCCGGGGCTACCCAACGTTCCAGGGAGACGATTATCGGTTCATCGTCGTGCTGTGAAATCTCAATCTCACGTCGGCGAGGTAGATACTCCGGCCCTCTCGTGGCCGTCAGTGTATATCTCCCATACGGAAGCCGGATCGGTTCGCCTGCCCCTCGATAAACATGATCGTGAAAGAACATGTCTGGCGCAAGGCGGAGGCCCCGCGCCGGGTACACCCTTCCGCTTGCGTCCTTCACGGTAAGCGAAGCAACGCAGGTGCGCCCATCATGGTCTCGAACGTCGAAAATGACCTCGCGGGAAGGAGTTGCCTCGACTTCCAGGGGGGCCGTACTCGAAGAGTGCGCATATACTCGACGTCGTTGAACCAGCGACCACGAGGATCCTTTTGCGAAATCTTGTCCCATGGGGGTTCTTACAGGGGGAGGGGAAAGCGTGAGCATTGCTGATCGCAATCCGGGGTCTCGACTATAGAAACTCATCACGAAGTACTGTTCTTCGATTCCGATCAGTGCCGACTCGCCGTCGATCTTGAGTTCGTACCACCAGTCATCTCGAATTGTTGACGAGAATTCAACTTTTCCGGGAATGTATGGCTCAGCAACAAATCCGGAGGCGATGGGCGTCGAGATGATGGATCCACCTCCGGTGATCGTGAATGGGGTCGTCCATCTGGATGGATTGGATATTCTTGCCAAAAAACTTACCCAACCGCCCTGGGCAACTCGAAGCGGGGATAATGTCTGGGTTATGGTCTCGAAGCGATTGCTGTCTACACTAATTTCGAGCGCGACAAATGGTTCGAGAAGTTTTCGAATGTCCGCGCGGGTTCGCGCGCTGTCGGTGGTCTTGATGTGCGTCAGTGCATCAAGTGTCGCTGAGTCCACGGGTTCGCCAAGTTCGACCAGGCGAGCAAGAGATCGCAGCGCGGACGACCAAATTGGCTGGATTGATGTTCTGTGGTGGGTTGCTCGACGGTTATTGTCATCGATTGATGCGCTGTCCATTTGTGGCTCCTTTGACTGAATGGATATCAAACCTTACGTCACCTAGTCGGTGTTCTGTCTTGCCACTCCGCTCGCGACGAGCCGACCGGCACAGGTGGCCTCTCGTAGTGCGCCGCGGTCACCGAGTACCGTAGCGCCGGGGGGAGGTAGTCGAGCACGCCGAACGGTGAGTCCATCCGCCAGAGGAACGGTGAGCCGAGATCGGTCGGCTCCGTGCCCTCCGGGTAGAGCCCCAGGCTCTGCAGCCACATCGCGATCCGGGCGAGGGAGAGCTTGATGTGCCAGCTGCCGCCCTCGTTCGCGCGTCGGCCCAGAGTCGCGGTGACGGCAGCCGCGCCGAGGAATCCGATGAGCGTGTCCGTGAGGATGCCCGGGGGAGCGTTCTTGTACCGGTCACGCCGGCCTTCGTCCTCGGCGACGCCGGTCGCGGCGAGTGCCACAGGGTCGAATCCGCCGCGCATCCCCCAGGGGCCGTCGAGACCGTAGCAACTCACGGAGACGTAGACGATGCCGGGGCGCAGCTCGGCGACCGATTCCGGTGAGAAGCCACGTCGATCGACGGAGCCAGGGCGCCAGCTCTGCACGAAGACGTCCGCGTCGCGGAGCAGGGAGGCGAGCACTGCCTCACCGCCGTCGGTGAAGTCGACGATCGCCGAGCGCTTGCCGAGTCCGGTGTGGATCGTCTGTCCGATCGGGTCGGTGAGTCTCGGCGAGATCGGGCCGAGATGGAGCACATCCGCACCCTGTTCGGCCAGAGCGCGTGTGATGTTCGGCCCGGCGAAGACGTGGGTGAGGTCGGCGACCCGGATGTCGTCGAGCGGGCGCGAAGCCGGGCCGAGCGGGATCGGCTCGGCGTCGCCGATCCTCTCGATCTCGACGACGGGCCGCGAGGCCAGCAGCCGACCCTGCGGCAGCGCCTCCCATTCCTCCCGCGTGCGCACCAGGGTCCCGGTGAGGCCCGCCTCGACGAACGCCTGGTCGAGCTCCTCGCCGTCACGGGCGGCGATGGCGACGGCGACCGACTCGGGATCGTCGATGCAGCGCAGCACGCGGAGCGTGCCGTCGATGAGCTTCGGGTAGACCGCCGTGTTGAAGAAGATCCGCCCGTCGCGAGTCGGGTAGTACCCGGTGCACGCGGTCTTGAGCCCCGTCACGTCCAGGGCGAGGTGGCCGTTGCGACGCAGCCAGGGGAACGGGTTCAGCGCGTAGACCGCGTCCCGGGCCTCCAGACGCACGTCCTGAGGTGCGCCGCCACGCTGTTCCCACAGTGCGGCGGTCGCCGCGCCCTGCGCCATGAGGGTGAGCGCTGCGGCCAGGCCGGTCCGGTGCGGGCTCTCGAGGACGGGAGCTTCGCCGTCCACTCGCAGGGAGCTTCCCCACTTCGACCCGTCCAGCCCGACCGCGTCGAGCAGCTCAGCGAGACGTTCCGCAGACGGACCCGAATATTCCACAGTGGACCTCCGTGATGCTCGCGACTCTGCGAATCGACTCCCTGCTTGTCGAGGGGTCGATCTAGCATATAATAAAGAGCCTGCATAATGTGGGTGCTTGAAGGTATGTTCTCGAGTCGAGAGGCGGGGCCACCCGTTTCGTTCAGCACGGTCGAAGGAGACCAGTATCCGATGTCGCGCACTCAGCAGTCCTGGCCCCGCATTGTCATCATCGGCGGAGGATTCGGCGGCATCGCCGTCGCCCTCGAGCTCAAGCGCCAGGGGATCGAGAGCTTCACCGTCCTCGAGGCGGAGGCCGGCCCTGGCGGCACATGGTGGGTGAACACCTACCCGGGCAGCGAGGTCGATCTCGTGTCCTCGCTCTACTCGCTCGCCGCGCTGAACCACAACTGGACGCGCACGCATGCGACGCAGCCGGAGATCCTGCAGTACATCGAGGACGTCGTCGACCGGTTCGACCTGCGCCGTCATTTCCGCTTTAACACCCGGGTGCGGGATGTCGTCTGGAGCGAGGTCGAGCAGCAGTATCACCTGACGACCGAGGACGGTCAGGAGAGCACCGCGCAGATCGTCGTCAGCGCGGTCGGGACCCTCAGCGACCCGAAGCCGCTGGACTGGCCCGGGGTCGACAGCTTCCGCGGTCGGATCCTCCACTCGCAGCGGTGGGACCACTCGCTCGATCTGACGGGGAAGCGGGTCGCCGTCATCGGTGTCGGCTCGACCGCGTCGCAGATCGTGCCCGCGATCGCCCCGATCGTGGAGCGGCTCACGATCTTCCAGCGCGAGCCCGGCTGGGTGCTGCCGAAGAACGCCCGCGACTACACCCCCCGGGAGATGAGGACCTACTCCTCGATCTGGCGTCGTCGCTGGCGGCGGCTGAAGGGCTTCGTCCGCATCGAATGGGCCCACCAGCACAACCATGTCGCCGTGATCGGCAGCAAACGCGCGGTCAAGGCGGAGCGTGCCGCGCGAGCCTACATCGGCCGGGTCTTCGCAGACCGTCCCGACCTCAAGGAGAAGGTGACCCCGAAGTACGTCTTCTCCGGAAAGCGGAGGGTCGTCAGCGACGACTACTACCCGGCGCTCCTCCGGGACAACGTCGAGCTCGTCGACGAGCCTGTCGCGGCGTTCACGGAGACAGGGATCGTCACCGCCGACGGCAACGAGCATCCCGTTGACGTGGTCGTCGCGGCCATCGGCTACAAGGCGAGCGAGTACCTCTCCTCGATCCAGGTCACCGGGCGCGATGGTCTGCGGCTGCGCGACGTGTGGAAGGAGGCGGCGTATGCGTTCTACGGGTTGGCCGTACCCGGGTTCCCGAACCTCTTCATCGTCTACGGGCCGAACACGAACGGCGGCGGTCCCATCACGACCATGATGGAGCGGCAGGCGGACTTCATCGCCGCCGAGGTGAAGCGGATCGCCCGCCGCCACTACACCGCAGTCGAGGTGAGCAGCGAGGCGACAGAGGAGTTCCGGGCGTGGATGCAGAATCGCCTGAAGGACACAGCCTGGGCGCGGGGGAACAACTACTTCAAGGCGCCCAACGGTCAGATCGTCACGCAGTGGCTCGATGGGAGTGTCTACTACGGCTGGCTCATCCGCTCCAAGCGCAAGAAGGCGATGATCGGCACCCGCGGGGCGCGGAAGGCACGCACTCCGGAAGCCGATGGGTGAGAGCACGCTCCTCGTCGAGCAGATCGGCCGGGTGCTGACTGTCACGTTGCACCGACCGGAGAAGCGGAACGCGCTGGACCTCGCCCTTCGCGGCAAGCTCGCTGCAGCACTCGGCGCCGTCCCGGACGGGATCGGCGCCGTCGTCCTCACGGGTACGGACCCGGCGTTCTGCGCCGGGGTCGACGTCGGCGAGCTCCGTGAGATCGGCCGTGAGGCCGCGCGACGAGATCCGCCGACGGATGCGATCGCGGCCTGTCCGGTGCCGGTCGTCGCAGCCGTGAACGGGCCGTGCTGGACGGGCGGCCTCGAGCTCGCCCTCGCGTGCGACTTCCTGATCGCGTCGGAGCGGGCATCCTTCGGCGACAGCCACGCCCAGCTCGGGCTGATGGCCGGATGGGGCGGCAGCGCCCGGCTCGCTCTCGCCGTCGGCGAGCGCCGCGCCGCTCAGCTCATGCTCACGGG